>NZ_JANRHN010000016.1:0-83242 GCF_024733745.1 Bacteroides sp. ET225
ACGACAGGCTCTAAAAGTCGTTTGGCGTATGATCTTTTAGCGTTCTGTCCGTTTTTTCATGTTCTGGCTTGTTTGCCTTAGTCGATGAACCGTTTCGTGAGTTGTCCGAACTCATCGATGCGGCGGTCGCGGAGGAACGGCCACCAGCGGCGTACGTTTTCGCAGCGTTCCATATCGATTTCAACCACCATATTCTCTTCTTTCAAGTTGTCTGCCTGGGCTATAATTTCGCCTTGCGGACCGGCAACGAAACTGTTTCCCCAAAACTGGATTCCGTTTGTCATGCCTGAAGGGTCCGGCTCATGTCCTACGCGGTTTACGGCAATCACAGGAAGTCCGTTGGCGACAGCATGTCCGCGCTGTACGGTGACCCATGCCCCTAACTGGCGCATTTTCTCTTCTTGTGTATCTGTGCTTTCCCAACCGATGGCTGTGGGATAAATCAGCAGTTCGGCTCCTTTAAGCGCCATCAGGCGTGCGCCTTCCGGATACCATTGGTCCCAGCACACCTGTACGCCGAGTTTCCCGACGGATGTTTCGATGGGCTCGAATCCCAGATCGCCCGGTGTGAAATAGAATTTCTCATAATAGGCCGGATCGTCAGGTATGTGCATTTTCCGGTATTTCCCGGCTATGCTTCCGTCTTTGTCGAATACGACTGCTGTGTTGTGATAGAGTCCCGGTGCGCGGCGTTCGAAAAGTGACGTTACCAGGACGATTCTGTAGGCTGCGGCTATTTCGCTGTAGAAGCCGGTGGAAGGTCCGGGTATAGGTTCTGCAAGATCGAACATCCCGGTGTCTTCTGTCTGGCAGAAGTAGGGAGTGTTATGGAGTTCTTGAAGGATGACGAGTTGCGCTCCAGCCTGTGCTACAGCCGCAATGTTATGATGCAGCTTTTCAAGGTTCAGTTTGATGTCGCTGGTGCATGATTGCTGGACTATGCCAACGCGGATGGTTCTTTTCATATGTTCAATTTGCTTTTATAATGAAATAACGGATTCTGGATATTGCATTGTCACGCAATGGAGCGAGCCATGCTGGCGGATCAGTGCGCGGCAGTCTATGCCGACAATCTCTCTTCCGGGGAATGTTTCAGCCAGCACTTTAGCTGCTTTCGTGTCATTTTCCGGCTGGTTGTATGTGGGATAGAGTACGGCTTCGTTCATGACCAGAAAGTTGGCATAGGTTGCCGGAAGCCGTTGTCCCTCGTCATCATAAATGGCGTCGGGCATAGGCAGGGGGAGCAGATGAAAAGGATCGCCGTCCAGCGTGCGGAATGTTTTGAGTTGGTTCTCCATTGACAGCAGTGCGCCATAGTGCTCGTCGTTCCTGTCTGTACACTGTACGTAAGCGATGGTGTGGTCAGGGCAGAGCCTTGCCAGCGTATCGATATGGCTGTCTGTATCATCCCCGGCCAGATAGCCGTAGTCAAGCCAAAGCACCTGCCTCAGGTTGAATTTCTCAATAAGATACCGTTCGATGTCTGCGCGTGTCATGGTATCATTGCGGTTAGGGGCAAGCAGACAAGTGGACGTGGTGAGGAGGGTTCCTTCACCGTCGCTTTCTATCGATCCGCCTTCGAGTACGAAATTCCGGCAGTTGGTGTAGTCGCCGTTCAGTATGCCGCTTCCGGAAAGGTGACGGTTGATCAGATTGTCTTTGTTGGCTGCAAATTTCATACCCCATCCGTTGAAGCAGAAGTCAAGCAGCAGCGGGTCTGCATGTCTGTCTATGAGCGTGATGAATGCGTGGTCGCGTGCCCATGTATCGTTGGTAGGGCATTGTACGAAGCGTATCTGCTGTCTGAATGGGAAGTCTTTCAGTTTCTCCGGAAAGTTGGGCGCTACCACCAGCAGCGGTTGCCGGGACGCTATTTCGCGGGCTATGTTCAGAAAACATTCTTCTACTTCATCAAGCATATATGCCCAGTCGGTTTCGTTATGCGGCCAAGTGAGCTGTATGTAACTTTGCTTATGCCATTCAGCGGGTAAATAATAAGTTTTTTCCATGTTTGAATTGCTTTATCTTCATTCTTGTTCTCTTTTCTGTTGCACAGCCGGCTGATTTTGCAGTGCTGCCTTGCGTTCTTCTTCTTCCGCTTGTCTGGTAGTGCGGTTCCGTTTCCGTCGCAGGAACCAGTCAAACAGTTCTCTCCAGTTGGTGAAGTCCTTTTTGTACATCAGGCCGATGCCTTGAGTTGTCAGGGTTGACTTGGTAAAATACCGGTCGTTGGTCTGGTTATATCCTCTCAGGCGGAATTCGCCGTTGGGTGTCAGAAGCCAGATTGCTTCGAAATCTCCTACAAAGTTGGTGTTCTGCAGCGTGTTTTCGCGGTATCCGAAGTTTCCGTTAATTATCAGCCGGTTGTTGAGAAGGCGTCCGGAAAGGATTGCTTCAGCCTCTACGTCGCTCCATCCTTTTTCGCCTGTTGTCAGGTTGGTTCCTACGTTCCAGTTCTGGCTGTTGATCACTTGCGAGAGCATGTTGTTGAGCTGTCCTGACAGGGTGCTGAAAGCCAGCGAGCTTGTTGCGTCTGTCTGGGTGGCATTCTCGGCTGCGATATCGTAGGTGTAGAATTTGCCGACGCTAAGCAGGTAGATGATCTGTGTGTTCATCTGTTCTTCCGTGCTGGTCAGGCTGCGCACCAGTTCCCGGTCTTCTTCACTGACCGTGGGAAGCTCCAGATCAAACTTCAGTTCCGGTGATGTAAGGTTGCCGCTCAGGTTCATCAGGCAGTTGACCCTTACGTTTCCTTTCGATGATGATGCATCGGCTATCAGGTCGTTGAGCGAGGCCGAATTGACCGTGTATACAGCCTGTATGTTGAGGTCGGCGCTCCGCGGATTGCCGCTGAACGTTACTGTTCCTCCCGGCTGGAGTATAAAGTCTTTCCGGATCACGTTTTGGAGGCTCATTTTGTATATTCCCTCAGTTATATTATAGGTGCCGAAAATCTGGAAATTTCCTTTGTTGTAGAAATTGATTCTCAGGTTCCCGGTGCCGTGTGCCGATATGTTGTCGCCGGCTGCGGGATCCATGATGATTTTCATGCTTGCCTGCTCGGTCGGTTCTATTTGCAGATTGATGTGGACGTCCGTCTGGTCCTCGTTGTCTTCATCCTTGTCCTGTGAATTCAGGTAATGATAGATCTCAGCGTTTACATCAAGCTGCTGCCGGCGTGGAGTATGGTCTACAAATGTTATGAAGCTGCTGTTTGTCGCTTCTGCCGCAGCCTTCAGTATGTATGAGAAACTTGTCTGAGCGTCGGCGCGCACCGTCCCGTCCACGTTTAGCTGGTTGTCCCCTCCTTGTATGCTGACATTGCCTGTGGCGTAGATATGCCCGTAGAAGGGAAACTCCGGAGAGCCTGCCTTTGTATCGTAGACAAGCATGTTGTCGGTGCTGAAGGAGAACCGGTAGTGCATGTCTTTCATTTTGGTATGCGTAAGGATGCCATTAGCAAGCCCGGTATGTCCTTTGCTGTCTTTCAGCCTGACATTTTTAAAGCGGAAAATTCCGGAGGAGATATGGACAGAATCAGTTTCTGCTTCGAACCGGGTGTTGAGAATGTTGACTTTCATTCCCATGCGCGCTTTTGCACTGCCTTCGAGGTCGAGCTGGGCGAACGGTCCGAACAGCCGGACGTTTCCGTACGCTTCTCCGTTCACGTCGCTGAATATCTTTCTGACAAAAGGCTGGAGAAAAGACAGCGGTGTACCTCCGGCACGGATGTGCAGGTCGAGCCCCTTTTGTTTGGGCGATATGTATCCGTCGACGAATGTCGAGCAGTTTGCATCGCGCCTGATGTCGGCTGTCAGTCTGATTCCCCCAAGTTCCTTGTCCCAGGATCCCTTGATGGCAGCCTGTCCCAGTAACGCTTCGTTGAGGGAGAAGTTGTCGGCATTCAGCCGTGCCTGAATGTCCGGGTCAGTCATGAGGTTGCGCAGGCAGATTCTGCCGCTTACATTTCCGTTGAAGCTGACTGAACGGAACTGTATGATGTCCATGAGATAGTTCAGCCGGATATTTTTCATGTCAACAAGGCATGAATCAACGTTGTTTTTGCCGATTCTTCCGTTTGCGCTTATATATTGGTTGCCGTGCTCGAAGAGAAAATGCCGGATTTCGATGCTGTCTTTTTTGATGCTGAGGTTTGTCGGATGCATTTTCCAGACAGTATCATTCAGAATGACGTTGCTTGGGTGTATGTCGATATTTGTTTCCAGCTCGTTTGTGGAGGGGTTTCTGAGGAATGCGGTTACCGCCTCGATTTTTCCGCTGAATGTCTGGCGGGTGTTGTTTCCCCAGAACAGTGTGGTGCTCAGCTTGTCATTCCGGGCTTGCGTTTGCAGGGAGATGTTGAACATCGCCCCCTTTTTCATCAGCAGGCTGGCGCGTAACTGGCATTGCAGCCTGTCGGTGTCGCCGTTGCACAGCAATGTTCCCGATTCGTAATATTTTCCCTGATAAGTGAACTGAGGCAGGTAGCCGTTTATTCTGATGTTATGCAGGCTGTCGTTGAGCTGTCCTGAAAAAGTGGCGGGCATCTGCAGTTCGAAAGGTATCTGCAGGGCCTTGTTGAAGAAATCGCTGTTGTCGACAGACAGCCGGAACCTGAAGTTGTTGTTAGTTTCAGCATCCTTTTCTTTCTGCGACATCAATGAGGGGATATGCTGCGATATGATTTTGCGGATGCTTGTCAGGACGGTGCGGTAGGAATAGTTTCCCAGCACCTCGCCATGCAGGAAAGGCGATTCGATCCGGACGCTTTTTTCTGTGTTGCCCGAAGGTCCTGCCAATACCTGCAAGTATGGCATGAAATAGCTTTTTTCGCTGTCTTCCGGACTGTTTATGTTGAGGCTGTCCAGCGTTATTTTTCCTTGCATGTCGTCGATTGAATGCCCGCTGAAGTCTGCTGTAAGATTGAGAGAAACATTTGTATCTTCGTATTTTTCAGTCAGGCGCAGTTTGTTCGGACGCAAATTCCGCATTACAGCCTTCAGGTTGAAATCCGGAGTCTGTTGGCCGGTGACGAAGCTTCCGTTGATCTCGATGTTGCCGTTGGGGTCATTCAGCGAAACGTGTCCGTTAAATCCTCCCGGCTTAAGATTGCCGTCAAGAAGAATTTCCTTGTAGACATATTTGTTATATTCGAGCGAGGTGACGGTTCCTTTAATGTAAGATTCAGGAAGCTTGTTGCGGTATTTGAAGTCCTGAAGTTCAAGATTAAACGAAGCGTTGCCCAGTTTGTCTTCTTTCCCGAGCAACAGTCCCAGTCCGAAGTCATCAGCCGACACTTTTCCGGAATAAGTCTTCAGTCCGCTCACTGTGTCGGTAAACATGGTTATGTTGGCGTTTATGTCGCCCGGGTCTGTCTGGAACAGTCCGTGTGCGGTCAGTTGGGTCGGATAGCCTGACAGGTCGCCTTTGAAGTAAACATATCCCAGCCGTTTCAGGATGGGCGGGACCTGCGTTCCGCTTCCTTTGAAGTTCTTGACCAGCCATTCGATTCCCGTTTCGGTGAGCGAAGCCTTTTTCACGTTTCCGAAAAAGTAAGGACGGAGCGGGGCTGTGTTTCCGTCAGCCATTCCGGTTGCGCTGAGTTCCAGCCCTCCGTTTGCCCCGTTCAGTGAAAAGTAGGGGATGTTTATCTGCTTCCCTTTTCCATGGAAGCGCAGGTTCATGCTCACAGAGTCTGTGAAGTTAGAAAGAACCGGAGCGAAGGCTGACAGGTCGGCCGGAGTGACACAGGCCCGTATCCGGCCACCGTATTTCAGGTTGTCGGAAACCGCGGCCGGTTTGTTGAGGTCTTGTCCGCTGATAGCCAGCGTGTCGATGGAAACAGCCGAGCGGGGGAGTCCCATGAACAAGTCGTTCAGGCAGATTTCCCGTTGGTTGGCCGTAACTTTGAAGCGGAAGCGTTTGAGCTGGAAGCCGCTTTGTTCGCTGAAGCTCATGCGGCGCAGCTGGAGGTTGAGCGAGTCGCTTTGAAAGGCTTTCAGGGATATCGTTGCTGAAAGATTGTTTATGGCTATATGTCCGGCATTGAACACGCCCTTTGTTTCGGGCACGGATTTGATGTCGTAGCTGAACTGTCCGCGTCGTATCAGAACAGAATTGATGCGGAGGTCTATGGGTCGTCTGGCCTGTGTCTTGTTTTCAGGCGTCAGTGCCTCAATGATGAACTGGCAGTTGAGGGGAGCTTCCGGGTTGTCCCTTGTCAGACTGACATTGAGTCCGAAAAGCTGGGCGCTGCTGATACGTATCTTTTGGTGGAAAAGAAAAGACAGGTCGACTTTTGCAGACAGGCGTGAGATGTGGAACATTTTCTCTCCGTTCCGGCCGTCAATCCGAACATTCTGTATGATGATTCGGTTGAGAAATCCTAAATCAATGTTGCCTACCTGTACGTTGGTCTGGAAGAAACCGGAAAGCTCTTTTGAAACCAAGGCCGACAGGCGCTGCTGCACTCTCGGCGTACCGACAAGAGCTATCAGTCCGAAATAGCACACCAGTATGAAAATAATGGTGAAGCGGATGGTTTCTTTTATACGTGCGGCTCGGCTCATTTTCCTTGATTTAGCTGACAAAATTACAAATAACGTTTGAATAACTCTCTTAGGGGAACGGGTTATTAGTAATTTTTTACGTCTTGGCTCCAGAAGGTATGATTCCGTTCCGGTTTGCTGAAACGGTATTCCGGTTTCATTAGCCGCAGCGCATCGCTGAAGGAACGCTTGAACGCCAGACACGTTCCTTCAGTTTCAATCGGCGGCAGGAAATAATCATCGCCCAATCCGTTTCTTTATGAGGCTGCGTTGGGTCATTCGTATCCCGGATTCTGTTTCATCGTTTCGTTCATCTCGAGTATTTTTTCGGGAATGGGGAATACGGTGGTAAATCCGCTCGCTTCATTCTCCAGTTGGGGGCGGAAGCTGTAGGACCGAGTGAAAGTGCCGAAACGGATCATGTCTTGGCGGCGCCAGCCCTCCCATGCGAGTTCCAGCTGCCTTTCTGCCAGCAGATTTTCAAGTGTGGCCGTCCGTGGAGCGGCACCTACCCGGCCGCGCACCTCGTTCAGTTCTGCATCGCCGTTTTCTCCGTTTCGCACCTTTGCTTCGCTTAGCATCAGCAGCACGTCGGCATAGCGGAACAGAACGATGTCGTTGTTGATCAGTTTCCCGTCTTTCAGTGCGTTCTTGTCCACCTCGTATTTTTTCATCCGTGCTCCGGCGGTTTGTTCGTATGCACTTCCTGAAAGGTCGATACCGACCTGCCAAGGCTCGTAGACCAAAGGCGTTTGTCCGTCGTCCAGCAAGACGGGATTCCCGTCCAGGTCTTTTACAGGACCGGCGAAATAGCAGAAATCAAAGCGCGGATCGGTGTCGGGAGTGTCATATCCGAATGTTTCCAGGGCTTCGGGAGTAGCGCTCGAACCGTTCTCTCCGCTTAGTCCATACGCTTTGGCATGGTTGTAGTGCCGCGAACGGAACAGATAGATGAACTGGTTGGTGTAGAGCGTCTTGTCCATCGGTATGACAAAAATGTTTTCCTGCGACGATTCGTTGAAGATGGCAAAGTTGAGTGTATAGTCCGGTTCCAGCGTGTATCCGGCGGCAGCGATCTGCCGGCAGTAGTACTCTGCGGTTTCCCAGGCGTTCAGACGGCTGCCTTCTACGTCGAAGAACAGCTGTTTGCCGTCTGGCCTGTCAGCGTCTGTCCACAGGTCGTCTGCATACACTTCGGCATTCAAAGCCAGCTTTGCCAGCAGGAAATGTGCCGTCGGCTGTGTCATTCTTCCGTAATAGACGCCCGGCTGGTTGCTGCGCTCCTTGCTCAATAGGGGAACAGCCTCTTGCAGTTCGTTGAAAATGAAGCGGAACGTCTGGCTCCGGTTCTGCTGCCTGATGTCGCTTACGTGCACGTCAGAGGTTAGGAGCAGAGGAATGTTGCCGAACAAGTCCATCGTGTAATAGTAGAACATGGCTCTCAGTGCCTGCACTTCTGCCGTGTAGATGCGTGTGTCTTCGTTCGGATGCTTCTGGGCGTACGACTGGATTGCTTCCAGCGATTTGTTGCACAGGATGATGGCCCTGTAGAGATACTCCCACGTGTCGTGTATCGCATCGTTGTTCACTCCCCACCGGTGCAGGTAGAGTCCTTGCCAGAATCCTCCGTCATACCAGTCGGCTCCTCTTGTCGGCATGATGGCTTCGTCGGTGGTAAAGGTGTTCAGGTCGTATACGCCTCGCCCGGTTCCTTGCAGTCCTTGGCTGTCGCTGTATCCGCCGATGTGGTTGTAGAGCGACAGCACTCCGTTCTGAAACAATTGCTGCAGCGTTTCGTAGGCCGTGCTTTCGTCAAGGCTGTCGCGTGGATCTTCTTCCAGGAATTTGCTGCATGAAGTAGCTCCAGGCAGGAGAAAGAGCAGCAAAAAGATAAAGGCATATTGTGTTTTCATAACGTTCCGGATTAAAAGTTGAGGTTAAGGCTGACGGTATACGTGCGCGAAAGCGGATAGGTGCGCTTGTCGTCCACTCCCAGCGTGTTGTTTGCCAGACTGGAATTTATCAGTGGGGTAAGTCCCGAATAACTGCTGATGGTTCCCAGATTGTTGATGGTGCCTGCCAGACGCAGCCCTTTCAGAAAGCGGGTATGCTTTAAGGGGACAGTCCATCCGACGGTAAGGTAATCGAAATTGACGTAATTGCCGTTCTCCAGCCAGTAGTCGGTGGCCGTCTGGTCCTTTATCATCTGCCCGGGTGCATCTTCCAGCACGTTGTAGTCGGGCAGGCTGTTCATGTTCATGTACGAGAGGGATGTTCCGTTGTATATCTTATGTCCGAAAGCTCCGTTTATCTGCAAAGAGATGTCCACGTTCTTGTAGCGGAAGCTGATGTTTGAGCCCAGCAGCGTTTTCGGGATGGCTTGTCCGGCTATATAGCGGTCTTCTCCGTCTTCCAGGTTTACCCCTCCTCCGTTCAGGTCGGCTATCTGATAGGTGTATCCCCCTTGTCCGTCCGAAACGAGCCCTTCGCAGTGAGGCAGGTAAAAGACTCCCAGAGGCTGTCCCACGATTTGGTATACGATGTTGTTGTATCCTCCGTGCGTGCCTGCTCCGTTCAGTCCGGCTATGGCCGTATATTCGGAAGCCGACACATATTCTCCGTTGTACATTCCGCTCAGCGAGAGAAGCTTGTTCTGCTGGAAGGTGATGTTGGCATTGATGTTCAGCTCCATGTCTTTTGTCTTCAGCGGAGTGATGCCTATGGATATTTCCGTTCCGCTGTTTCGCATGGAGCCCAGGTTTGCCAGCAGGGTGTTGTAGGCAAAGGGCGGCACGCTGACATTGTATGAATAAAGCATGTCCGTGGTCTTCGAGTTGTAGTAGTTGACCGAAAGCAGAAGCCGGTTGCCGTACAGCCCCAGGTCGAATCCGGCATTGAATGTGCGCTTCACTTCCCATTTCAGGTCGGGATTGACGTTCCGGAGGCTTTCGTATGTGACGAGAGGCGTGTTGCCGACGGGCGTTATCCCGTTGGGGCGTACCAGAGCCATGGTGGTATATGAGTCGATGCCGGCCTGGTTGCCTGCAAGTCCGTATCCCATGCGGATTTTCAGGTTGTCTATATAGCGGAAACGTTTCATGAAGGCTTCTTCCGAGATGTTCCACGCAACGGACGCAGAAGGAAAGAATCCCCATTTGTGGTTTGTCCCGAATTTGGACGAAGCGTCTGTGCGTGCGTTTAAGGTCAGGACATAGCGGTTGCCGAACGTGTAGTTGACGCGTCCCAGAAACGAAACCAGGTGCGGGTCTTCGTAATATGATCCGGTGCCTTCCCACGGGCGGAGCGCTCCGCCCTGCAGGTTGTTGAACCCGTTTTCGTCGGAAGAAAAGTTGGTTGCAGTGGTGTAAAACCCTTTATATGTGTCTTTCTCCAGTTCGCCCAAAGCCAACACATCGAAGAAGTGCGATCCCTTGCGCTTGCGGTAGGTCAGCATGAGGTTTCCCAAAAGCGATTCCGATTTGCGGTCGCCCCGGTAAGCCTGTCCGTGTGCCCATACGCTGGTAGGGAGGTATTGCGAGTCTTCGCTGTCGCTGTATGTGTACGAGCCGAACAGTATCAGTTTCAGATCCTTCATCAGATGGAGCGTGAGCCGGGCGTGGGCGCTGAAGTAAGACGTGGCATTCTGGTTGTTCACTTCCATCCATGCCAGCGGGTTGGTGATCTGGCTGGCTGCGGTTATCTGGTCCCATCCTCCGGTTTCGGGATTCTTATGGTTGGGAAAGGTGGGGTTGAACGTTGCTGCCGAATAGAATGTCTTCTGGTAGTCGAAAAGCGTCCGGTCGCGCTTTACGGAGCCGAACAGTCCCAGTTCGCAGTCGATGAGTCCGTCCAGCAGCTTCTGGCTCATGTTCATGTTTGAGGTGAACAGCTTCATGCTTTCGTTCTGTATGACCCCTTCGCGGTTCTGGAAGCCCAGCGAAACGCGGTAGTTTGAAGCCTCTCCTCCTCCGTAGAAAGCTATGTTGTGGTTCTGCTGCAGGCCTGTCTGTTCGATTTCTTTCTGGAAATCCGTGTCATAGCCTTTGTCAAGGAAGTGCAGGCCGTTCTCGGCAGCCACCTTCCGGTATGCTGCGCCCGAAAGCATGTCCAGGTGACGGTAAACGTGGGCTATTCCGAAACTGCCGCTGTAATTTACGCGCGTTTTTCCGGCCGTTCCTTTCTTGGTGACGATGTTGATGACGCCCGAAGCTCCTCGTGATCCGTACTGTGCCGTTTCGGAAGCGTCTTTCAGGATGGTGAAGCTTTCGATGTCGGCAGGGTAGATGGATGTCAGCATGGTCAGATCGCCCAACACGCCGTCAACGATGATGAGCGGATCGTTTCCGCTTGTCAGCGAAGTGGTTCCCCGCATCCGCACGGACTCCAGGGCCGCCATGCCGTTGCTGCTTTTCAGAATGGTCAGCCCTGCCACGCGTCCTTGGATGGCTTCCAGGGGATTGGTGATCTGTTCTTTGTTCATCTGCTGTTCGGTGATGCGTTCTACCGAACCCGAAAGGTTGATCAGGCTGCCTTGGGCATACCCGATGTTCAATACAGAATCGCGTACAGATTCTGTATGCTGTTCTTTTTCCTGTGCCGCCAGCGTTTGCGGGCACAATGAAGAAAAGACGATGCAAGCTGTCAGAAGGTGTTTTTCTTTTTTCATATCATTTCTAAGGTGCGCGGTTTTTGCGAAAATAAACAATATTTTTGACAAATCCTAATCATTGGCGGGGCAGATGAGGCTGCATTGTCCTGTTTGCGGCAGGCGGATTGGGAGATTTTTATGTATCCGCAAGCCGGCCGAAGCCTTTGGAATGTTTGTCTTCAGTCTGGATATCTGTATGTTTAGTCTGAAGATATATATCTTTAGGCTGGAGATTTGCATCTCTAGGCTGGAGATAAAGATTCTTGCGGGCTGCATTCGTTTTTCTGCGGCCTTCTCGCCGATGCGCCGATTGCTCACCCGGTGTTGCAGAATGCGGACCGTGCCGGGTGGAATGACACCGTTGCGGGGAGATTTAAAGAAATATTTCAGTAATTAGGAGGCGAAAGATGTCTTTCGTTCTTTTTTTTCGTTATTTTTGCAGGCAAAATATTGAAACCATTTTTTGTAATCCAATATGGCAAATTGTATCAAATTGCGTAAAGGCCTGGACATAAACCTGAAAGGAAAGGCTGCGGCAGAGGTAAAGCCAGTGAAGGAACCGGGATTCTATGCACTGTGTCCCGATGATTTTACGGGCGTTTCTCCGAAAGTCGTTGTCAAGGAGCAGGAGTATGTAATGGCCGGAGGACCCTTGTTTATCGACAAGAATCATCCAGAAGTTAAGTTCGTGTCGCCCGTCAGTGGAGTTGTGACAAGTGTAGAGCGCGGGGCGCGACGGAAAGTGATGAGCATTACCGTGGAGGCTGCTGCGGAACAGGATTTTGAAGAGTTCGGCAGGAAAGAAGTTGCGTCGATGGACGCGCAGGCTGTGAAGGAGGCTTTGCTTGAATCGGGTATGTTTGCGTTTGTGCGCCAGCGTCCGTATGACGTGATAGCTGACCCGTCAGTGGCTCCGAGAGCTATTTTCGTTTCGGCTTTCGACAGCAGTCCGCTGGCTCCCGATTTTGAGTTTGTGCTGAAAGGGCAGGAGGCTGATTTTCAGACAGGGCTCAGTGCTTTGGCCAAGATAGCGAAAACGTATTTAGGTGTCAGCGTGCATCAGACTTCTTCTGCGCTGACCGGGGCAAAAGATGTGGCCGTTACGGTTTTTGACGGTCCTCATCCGGCCGGAAATGTTGGCGTGCAGATCAATCACATCGCTCCCGTAAACAAGGGAGAAACCGTTTGGACGGTCGATCCGCAGGCTGTGATATTTATCGGGCGCCTGTTCAATACGGGGCGCGTCGATCTGACGCGCACGGTTGCGCTGACCGGTTCGGAGGTGCTGAGGCCTGCCTACTGCAAGCTGAAGGTAGGTGCTCTGCTGACAAATGTGTTTGCCGGTAACGTGACTCCGGACAGCGAGCTGCGCTATATCAGCGGAAACGTGCTGACGGGAAAACAGATTTCCGCCAATGGTTTTCTGGGCGCATTCCACAGCCAGCTGACCGTGATTCCGGAAGGCAGTGGCGTGCATGAAATGCTGGGATGGATTATGCCCCGTACCGGAGATTTCAGCGTGAGCCATTCTTATTTCAGCTGGCTTTCGGGCAGAAAAAAGGAATATGTGCTCGATGCGCGTGTAAAAGGCGGAGAACGCCACATGATTATGTCAAACGAATATGACCGGGTGTTCCCGATGGACATCCTGCCCGAATATCTGATCAAGGCCATTATAGCCGGCGACATTGACCGGATGGAGGCTCTTGGCATCTATGAAGTGGCTCCGGAGGATTTTGCCCTGTGCGAATTTGTCTGTTCGTCGAAGATGGAACTGCAGCGTATCGTTCGTGAAGGCCTTGACATGCTCCGCAAGGAAATGTGCTAATTTCAAATTAAAACCGTTATAATAGAATGAATGCATTAAGAAATTATCTTGACAAGATAAAGCCGAACTTTGAGGAGGGAGGCAAATATCATGCTTTCCGTTCCGTGTTCGATGGATTCGAAACCTTTCTGTTTGTTCCGAATACGACTTCGAAGACGGGAACTCACATCCATGATGCCATCGACAGCAAGCGGATCATGTCGTTTGTAGTGATTGCGCTCATGCCGGCGCTGCTGTTCGGAATGTACAATGTTGGCTATCAGCATTTCCACGCTGCCGGCATAGAAGGCAGCTTTTGGGAAATGTTTTTCTATGGCTTCCTGGCCGTACTGCCCAAGATCATCGTGTCTTATGTGGTGGGACTGGGAATAGAGTTTGTTGTGGCCCAATGGAAGAAGGAGGAGATTCAGGAAGGATTCCTGGTTTCGGGAATGCTGATTCCGATGATTGTTCCGGTAGACTGTCCGTTGTGGATGCTGGCCATTGCCGTCGCTTTCTCTGTGGTCTTTGCGAAAGAGGTGTTCGGCGGTACGGGAATGAACATTTTCAATCCGGCTCTGGTGACGCGCGCTTTCCTGTTCTTCGCTTATCCGGCAAGCATGTCGGGCGACAGGGTGTGGGTGGCCGGCGAAAGCATTTTCGGGATAGGCGCAACAGTCGACGGGCTGACAACCGCCACTCCGCTGGGAATTGCCAAGACTGCCGCTACGGCTGCCGACTGTCCGGCTTTTTCATGGGATATGGTGACCGGACTGATTCCGGGATCGATCGGCGAAACCAGTGTCATCGCCATAGCCATCGGAGCGGTGATTTTGCTGTGGAGCGGTGTGGCAAGCTGGAAAACCATGCTGTCGGTGTTTGTTGGCGGCGCGCTGACGGGAGCGGTGTTCAATGCGTGGGGACCGGATACGGCCATAGCGCATATGCCCTGGTATGAGCACTTGTGTTTGGGAGGGTTCTGTTTCGGAGCCGTATTCATGGCGACCGACCCGGTTACTTCTTCGCGTACCGAGAACGGCAAGTTTGTGTATGGTTTCCTGATTGGAGCCATGGCAATTATTATCCGCGTGCTCAATCCGGGTTATCCCGAAGGGATGATGATGGCGATTCTGCTGATGAATATCTTTGCTCCGCTCATCGACTATGTGGTGGTGGAGAACAATATCTCACGCCGTGCGAAACGTGCTGTGTCTAACAACTAAAACGGGATACGATGAATACAAACAGTAATTCTTATACGATTGTTTATGCTTCGGTACTTGTGGTTATCGTTGCATTCCTGCTGGCTTTTGTCAATTCTTCACTGCGCGATCTGCAGGGCAAGAATGTGGAGCTTGACACGAAGAACCAGATTCTTTCGGCACTCAATATTCGGGGGGTGAAGGATGTGGAATCGGAATTTGCCAGGATTGTGAAGGAAGATCAGATCGTTGCCGGCGACGGAACGCTGACCCCTTACGAAGGCAAGTTTGTTACCGGTTACGAAAAAGAGTTCAAGGAGAACGGACGTGCCCATATCTTTGTATGTGAGGTGGACGGCCAGAAAAAATATGTGATTCCCGTTTATGGCTCAGGCTTGTGGGGAGCTATCTGGGGATATATAGCCTTGAATGAGGACAAGAATACGGTTTACGGCACTTATTTCTCTCACGCTTCCGAAACTCCGGGACTGGGAGCTGAAATTGCCGGCGAACATTTTCAGGGCGAATTCAAGGACAAGCAGGTAATGGACGGCGAAAACATCGGACTGGGCGTGGTGAAGTTCGGAAAAGTGGAAAGTCCCGAGTATCAGGTGGACGGCATTTCCGGAGGAACGATCACTTCTGTCGGTGTGGATGCCATGCTGAAAAGTTGTTTGGCGCATTACACTAAATTCTTAACTTTAAAAAACGAATGAGGAGGAGATAAACGATGGGAAATCTATTTTCAGCAAAGAACAAAGAGGTCTTTTCTGCTCCGATTAGCATGAACAATCCGGTGACGGTGCAGGTGCTGGGCATCTGTTCGGCACTGGCTGTTACTTCCAAGCTGGAGCCGGCCATTGTGATGGGACTTTCGGTTACCATCATTACGGCGTTTTCCAATGTGGTGATTTCATTGATCCGGAAGACTATACCGAACCGCATCCGCATCATCGTGCAGCTGGTGGTAGTGGCTGCGCTTGTAACCATTGTGAGCGAGCTGCTGAAGGCGTTTGCATACGATGTGAGCGTACAGCTTTCGGTTTATGTAGGTCTGATCATTACCAACTGTATCCTGATGGGACGGCTGGAAGCGTTTGCCATGGCGAACGGTCCGTGGGAGTCCTGTCTTGACGGCCTTGGAAACGGTTTGGGCTACGCCAAGATTCTGGTGATGGTGGCTTTCATACGAGAACTTCTGGGATCGGGAACCCTGTTGGGATATAATATACTGAATTACGATGCAGTGAAAGAGGCAGGTTACGTGAACAACGGACTCATGCTGATGCCGCCGATGGCTTTGATCATCGTGGCATGTATCATCTGGTACCAGCGTGCAAAGCATAAAGAACTGCAAGAAAATGATTAACGTCTAACCGAAAAGAAATTATGGAACATTTTTTTAGTTTATTGGTCCGTTCGATATTTGTGGACAACATGATCTTCGCTTTCTTCCTCGGCATGTGTTCGTATCTGGCTGTATCGAAGAATGTGAAGACCGCTGTCGGTTTGGGCATTGCCGTAACTTTCGTGCTGGTGGTGACCCTTCCGGTAAATTATCTGTTGCAGACTAAAGTGCTGGCGGCCGACGGCATTCTGGGAATCGACCTCAGCTTCTTGAGCTTTATTCTTTTCATTGCGGTCATAGCAGCTATTACGCAGCTTGTGGAGATGGCGGTCGAACGCTTCAGCCCTTCGCTTTATGCGTCGCTGGGTATTTTTCTGCCGCTGATTGCCGTGAACTGTGCCATTATGGGAGCGTCGCTCTTTATGCAGCAGCGCATCAATCTTACTCCTTCCGATCCGAAATATATAGGTGATGTGTGGGATTCCATTTCATATGCCTTAGGTTCGGGGCTGGGATGGATGCTTTCTATCGTGGGGCTGGCTGCCGTTCGCGAGAAAATGGCCTATTCGAATGTGCCCGCTCCGTTGAGAGGTTTGGGCATCACGTTCATAACCGTCGGACTGATGGCGATGGCCTTTATGTGTTTCTCAGGTTTGGACATTTAACGGAAAGGAAGCAAGACTATGGATATGCATTTTATATTGGCAAGCATCGGAGTGTTTCTGGTGACCATTCTGGTGCTGGTTGTGATTCTGTTGGTGGCAAAGAAGTTTCTGGTGACTTCCGGAAAGGTGAAGCTGACCATCAACGGTGACAAAGTGATGGAAGTTGAATCGGGATCTACGCTGCTCAATACGCTGGCGGTAAACGATGTGTTTCTTTCGTCGGCGTGCGGGGGCAAAGGCTCGTGCGGACAGTGCAAGTGCCAGGTGCTTGATGGAGGAGGCGAGATCCTTCCTTCTGAAGTGGGACATTTCAGCCGCAAGCAGCAGAAGGACCACTGGCGTTTGGGCTGCCAGGTGAAAGTGAAGGGCGACATGGCTATCAAGGTTCCCGAGTCTGTCCTGGGTGTCAAGGAGTATGAATGTACGGTAATCTCCAACAAGAATGTGGCCACTTTCATCAAGGAGTTCAAGGTGCAGTTGCCTGCGGGAGCGCACATGGACTTCATCCCCGGATCGTATGCGCAGATCAAGATTCCCGCGTTTACGATGGATTATGACAAGGATATAGACAAGGCGCTGATCGGTGACGAATACTTGCCTGCATGGAAGAAGTTCAACATGTTCTCATTGAAGTGTGTGAATACGGAGCCGACGGTGCGTGCCTATTCTATGGCGAACTATCCGGCAGAGGGAGATGTGTTTATGCTGACAGTGCGTATCGCCACTCCGCCGTTCAAACCGGACCGCAGCGGATTTATGGATGTCAATCCGGGTATCGCTTCGTCTTATATCTTTACCCTGAAGCCGGGTGACAAGGTGCTGATGAGCGGTCCTTACGGAGATTTCCATCCGATATTCGATTCAAAGAAAGAAATGATATGGGTAGGCGGTGGTGCAGGTATGGCTCCGTTGCGTGCGCAGATCATGCACATGACGCGTACATTGGGCACGAAGGATCGTGTGATGCATTATTTCTATGGAGCACGTGCGCTGAACGAGGTGTTCTATCTTCAGGATTTCCTGCAGCTGGAAAAGGATTTTCCGAATTTCCATTTTCATCTTGCGCTTGACCGTCCGGATCCTGCTGCCGATGCGGCTGGTGTAAAATATACGGCGGGATTCGTTCATCAGGTAATGTATGATACTTACTTGAAGAATCATGAGGCGCCTGAGGATATTGAATACTACATGTGCGGTCCCGGACCGATGTCGAATGCAGTAGTTAAGATGCTTGACAGTCTGGGAGTTGATCCAAGTTCAATCATGTATGATAACTTTGGAGGATAAATCTCGGAGCATCATATAAAATGGAGAGAGGTGTGCCATGCGGGGATTCCCGTTTTGGCACACCTTTTTGCTGATTTATGCCCGAAAGCCGATGCGAGGTATCACGGCCGTTTCTATCTGGCGAGGCTTGAATTTGAGAAATGCCGTTTCAACATCTTCTTTTTCAACCGTCCGGCAAGACTCTTTGTCAATTGCTCCGCCCCGGTTCAGCACCCGTGCGGCCATAGCCGGAAGAATGCCGCTATACACATATTGCTCTATCCAGCGGGCATTGCTGAAGCTTTCTGTCTTGTCGGCAACCGCTTCGCTGATGGTTTCGTACAGTTGCCTGCCCGCTTCGCCGGTCAGGATATATTCTTCTTTCCGGAAGAGTTGCAGGGCTATTTCCATCAGCTCGTCTGCCGAATAGTCCTCGAACCGGAGCGTGTGAGGGAACCGTCCGCGGAGTCCGGGGTTGGTTGCCAGCATTTGGTTCATTTCCTTTTCATATCCGGCCAGAACGACTATCATGTCCGGGCTGTTTCTGGACAGGACTGTGAGCAGGCATTCGACAGCCCGGTATCCGAAATCCTTTCGATTGTCTTTGTCTGCTGTCAGTGTGTAGGCTTCATCGATGAAGAGAACATTGCCTTGCGCTTTCCTTAAAATCTCCTGCATGTTGCGTTCTGTTTCGCCGAGAAACTGTCCTACCATCCGGCTTCTTTCCGTCACGATTACGTCGCCTTTCGAAAGGAGTCCCATCGCATGGAAGATTTTTCCGATCATTCTGGCCACTGTCGTTTTTCCTGTTCCCGGGTTGCCCGTGAATATCATGTGGTGGATGCCTTTTTTCCGGACGGCCAGTCCCATTCTGCTTCGGAGATCATCAAACTGCAGTTGGTTGAATGTTGCGTTGAGGAGCTGTTTCACCTCGTGAAGTCCGGTCATCGCATTCAGTCCGCTCATTTCCTGTTCGAATGATGTGTCTTTTCCGTCGGTAAAACCGTCATGTATGTCTTCGGCCTTAATCTTTGAAAGCTTCTGTTTCATGCTTGTTTCCTCCTGGCATTCCATGTCCAGAATGCGTTGCCGGAAGCAGGGAAGAATGGAACCGGTGAAGAACTGTTCCACCTGTTCTGCCCCCCAATTCTTCAGTTTTCCTTTGGCATCCATGCCTGCCAGCAGTTTGGTAAGGCGCAGCTCCGCTTCTTCCGAGAATGAGAACTGCTGCTTTTTCAGCGTGTTCTGGAGAGCATGGGCGATATCGGAAACCGTATAGCTGCATAATCCAACGCTGTTTTTCTCGGGGAAGAGGCCTTTTAGCGTCGGATTGGTTTCGAACACTTGATTGATTTCGGCATCTGTTCCAAGGAAAAACAGCGTGAGCTTCCGCTCTGTCTTCAGTTTCTTTTCCAGTTTTTGAAAGAATCTGTTTTCGTTGGCATTCAGCAGGGCATACAGATTGGAGATGCAGACAACGCCTTCTGTCAGTCCCTCGAACAGTCCGTTGACCGCGGCATAGGGGTCAGCCAGGTTTTTCTGTTCGGTCAGTTCTTCTGCATCCACATAGTTGAAATTTCTGGTTTCGCAGAGAATGAAGGCGAAATCTTTTATTGCGTTCTTTGTTCCTTCAGTTTCTTTTCCGATGAACAGGAAATTCATGTTCCGTCTTATCGGACCCAGATCGCAGTCTTTCCGCATTAAGTTCAGTGCGTTGTCCTGAAAGTATTCCATCGCCTTTCGCTTTATGCTTCCGAATCCGGGGGTACGCCTCAGCTCGCTCCAATAGAACGAGTTTCTTCGGTCGGATTCCATGTATCTCAAGAGTATGTACTCGGATGAGTGTTTCTTGATGCTTTCACTCATCTTTACGGATATCCTTTCATTTTCCAGGCTGAAAGATATTTTATGGAAAGGTTCTCCGTTGTGGCTGAGCAGGCAAGTGTATTGGCCCGGCATCCAGATAAACGGTGAATTGAGGCTGGTGCAGACTTTTCTGCTCTGCGGCATTTCAGGGCTTTGTGAGATGAAAATCCTGTCCATGAGGAAAAATGATTCGTCATAACAGCAGGCTGTGAATTCATCGTATTTCCGCATGGCTCTTGAAAGACTGAATGAAAGACTTATCCGTCCGGAAGTGCCGGCAAGCGGTGTCCGGTCACGATGCAGTCGGATGTTCCGTATGTCGGGATGTGCCAGATGGCGTCCGTCGGGCAGGATGGAGAACGAGAACCTGAGGTTTGTCCCCATGGCTTCAAAGTTGCAGTCGCTTTCCGACGCTTCCAGGTTGTTGAGAAGCAGAAAGTATTCGCCCGGACTCAGGCTGTCGCCCAGTTCGGAGAAATCGAAATAAATGCCGTCTTCGTTCGGGATTTCCTTTCGGACAGCAAGTGCTTTCCGCTTTCCTTTCTTATACAGCCATGCCTGCACTGCTTCATCGTCGCAGCATCCTTCATTTTCTACCTGCGTGACAAACAGAAAAAAGGATATTGCAAACCGGGTGTCGGGGAGGCAGGCCTTGAAGTTCGTTTCCTTGTCCATCAGGTTGTTCCCGTCAAGAATCAGTTCAGCCGACCGGAAGGAGTAGGTGGCGGGCGAAAAGCCTGCAGGGACAATGTAGTCTATATTGTCATACGTGCAGCGTTCGGTTTCTGTTTTGTTGGAGTCTTCTATAAATTTGTCAAATCCGTCAGTCAGTGGTGTTTCATTGTATACATTATCAATCATGGCTTCAAGTTTTTAACGGTGAGATATTTCAATAAGGTGCATAACAAAAAGAGGACATGCAGTCTGCATATCCTTATTAGGATAACATGTCTTCATTTGAAAAATGAGGAAATGCATTTAAGAACATTGGAGTGTTTCGGATCTCCCAAGATTTCTCCGGCCCCGTCTGCTTTGGGCGCACTTAACCTGTTTTGCCGGAGGGGTGTCCATCAAATCAAAGAACACGACAACATTCACTTTCAACCCTAGCAACGTCTTGTTGCCGGCTGGAAATGATTTTCTGTCTGTTTTCTTTGATTTGAAACTTTTGAAGCATGATTGGTCTATTTCATCGTTCTGCCGCAAATATAGAAACAGGTGTTGACATGTACAAGTTTTTTGCCGGATTTCTGTGAAAAAAAATGAGGGCGCAGCTTTTTGAAGCCGCACCCCCGTCAGTCAAGCAAGAAATCTCAGCATCCATGCATTTGCCGGCGGTCTTTCGGCAGAAGGCTTTGGATGCCTGATATTTTAATTCCAATATCCCGGCATGGCATCGTAGTCTGACAAGCCTGTGCACTCACGGAAACATCCCGTATAATTATTGGGCGTTACGAATTCGGTATTATAATTGCTGCGTTCATAGAGGTGTACTTTCGTGCCGCTTCCTATCGTTGTATAAGGTGATTCACCGGACAAAGAAGTGCAACCTTTAAACAGTGAGATAAGAAATCTCAGTTGACGGTTATTGTCAAACAGTGAGGCTGGCAGCGACTGAAGGTTAGAACATCTCTCAAAAGTACTTTCCAGATATTGCAGGTTAGTACAAGCTCTGAACAAATCAGCAGGCAATGTTTTCACTTCTTTACAATCGCTGAAAGCAAAAGACGCATCCCAAAGCTCTGTGAATGAGTCAAACAGGCCGTCAGGTATTTCTCTCAGGCTTGTACAACCCTCGAACACTCCTTTGCCGCCGTTTAAATGATCATCACGGCGACTGCATTTGCCTATGTAATTCACCTGCTTATTATGGGCAAACAGTCCGGACGGAATTGAGGTCAGCGAAGTGCAGTCGCCGAAAGTGCCTTCAAAGCTGGTAACCTTGGTGCAGGCATCGAAAAGTCCCGCAGGGATTGCTTTCAGTCCGGAACAGCTGTGGAACGTTGTTTCGAATGTGGTTACCTCCGGGCAATTGCTGAACAGGTCGGCAGGCAATTCTGTCAGTGAGGTGCAACTGATGAAAGTACGCTGAAAACTCTTTGCTTTCGTGCAGTTCTTGAATAATCCCTTAGGCAGAGAAGCCAGCTTTGAACATCCGCCAAAAGTGAAGTCGAAACTCGTTGCATTGACAGCATAGTCAAAGAAACCTTCGGGGATTTCTGTAATGCTGGTTTCCGTGAAACTTCCTCCGTATGGTTCTACACCAAAGTGTTTCATGTTGCGGAAAGCACCTTGTGTATCCGTTGCCACGTACGAAAGGCTTGTGAAATAACCCAGATCGATTTCTTCCAATCCCGTATATCCCCATTGAAGAATACCTAACAATGTATTTTCCCGTGCAGAAGTAGGAGCAGTACCGAAGGCGCTAAGGCTCATATTGGTCATTTTCCCGCTGAAACGTACTTGAAACTCGGTGGTCGAGGTGACATTGTACTTATGATAAATGTTGCTATGGTATGTTCCGCTGTTCACTGTTTCCACTGTGCCGTCTCCCCAATCCAACGTACCTGTTGTGTAATCGCTGTGAAGAGGTATATATACCGTAAAGTTATTGGCAGGGTTGGCACTGACCAGCAGCACAAGGTCTTGTTCGCTTTCCCCGGCAGCTGTGGAAGCGGTGTATTCGCTGTAATAGTCATCGTCTAACATGTTGCCGAACTCGTCCCGCGGACGGATATAGAGATAATAGGTTGTATTTGCGAAAAGGCCGTCGAAATCCAGTGAAAACGTTGTCTGTCCTTCTGACAAAACAAGTTCTTCATGTTCATGTTGCCAGTTGTCAGAAAGAATGTCTGACGCCTCCGAACTGGAAAGGGGAGTTTCAGAAAGATAATAGCATATTTCTGCGGTGGACTCGGTAGCTGTGAAAGGGAAACTAAGGGTACTGAAGGTAGACTGTACATTGCCGTCCAGCGAGCAGAAGGGCGGCGCTTCCTGTACGATGTTCAGAGAGGCAAGGTTCTTTCCTCCGGAAACGATGTTCAGTGTGGCTTGTCTTGAGCGTACTTCTTCACTGCCTGTTTCATCGTTATATTGCAGATGGTTCTGAAATACGTTCAGCATCACCTCGCATCGTCCGTCGTTTCCCATGTCAGGCGGCGTTATTTCATAGACGTAAACGAACTCTTCTATCTCGTCCGTCGTAATTTCGACCTGCGGAGCAGCCAGGTTGGTGTAGAGAACCACCGATATGGGTTCCAATGGATTGGAGGGTACGTCAAGCTGTGAATCCTCAAAACGCGCGAAGGCGGGGGCGCCGTCAAGTGTAGAACTTTCATTGTCGGATACCCCTATCGACGAGTCATTGTTATCTGACCATTCGTCATCGGGATCATCGGAACAGCCGCTAAAACTTGAGAAGAACAGAAGAGGAAATAATAACAGTAACCAGTTTCGTAACATAAGCTATAAGATTAATGGTAAATTGTATATTAATAAAGAATCAGCGTTTGCGGACCGTGATAATTCCTTTGGCTATGGCGGTCATGAGGAGGTCGACCACGTTGCGCGCCCCCAATTTGTCCAGCAGATGGCGGCGATGCGTGTCGACGGTATTGGTTGATACGCAAAGTTCGCGTGCTATTTCCTGCGTGGTCTTCCCCTCAGACAGCAGTTTCAGCACATCCAACTCTCGTGGAGTCAGCGTGTCGCGCCGTTGCTTGTCGCTGCGTTCCATTTTGGCGCGTGTCCGGCGCACTTGCTCGCAGTAATAGGTCTTTCCCCGCAATATGCGGCGGATGGCTTCCAGCATTTCGCTCGGATAAACGGACTTGAACAGAATACCGTCCACCTGGCGCTGCAGCAGTTCCTTGATGCACCACAGCTCTTCGTGCATGGTGTTCACAATGATGCGTGTGCCGGCATTTTTCTCGCGGATGCAGGCGATGACATCCAGCCCCGACATGTCGGGCAGTTCCAGATCCAGCACGCACAAATGAAAATGTTGGGATGTAATGAGGGAAATGGCTTCTCGGCCGGATGATGCCGTACAGATATGCTTCACATCCGGCAATGAACATTCTATGATGTATTTCAATCCTTGCAATACCAGTTCGTGATCGTCCACCAGTAGCATCCGTATGTCTTTCCCTTCTTCCATCAATTCAGTACTATGTTTAGAACTATGTTGCAAAGAAAAGTTTTTTTAAGATATACGGCATCATCAAAAACCGTGATTTTAGAGGCTTTGTTAGTGGTTTTTCGGTCAAATCATGCCTGTTGTCGGTATGCGGGACCTGTTTTTCCAATGATAGCTTCTGTCGTCGTCTTGAATTCGGCGCGTTCCCGATGCGGAAACTGCCGTTTCATTTTCGGGTTGTTTCGCATGAACAACGGCGGGATTTCCCGCAGAAAAGTCTGTCTTCAGTCTAAAGACGTGCATCTTTAGCTTGAAGATGTATGTCTTCAGGCTGGAGATGTATATCTCTAGCCTGGAGATACAGATTATTCCGCAGGAAATGCCGTTGTTTCATAGGCTGGCAGAACCTTTCCTTTCACAGCCTGCTGTAAAGACAGGGGAGCAGATGCCGGTCTGTTGCCCGTCTGTTGGTTGGGGAATTATAGCTGCATGATCCCGTCCAGTTTTCCGTTGATGAACGAGAGCATCAACATGTGCCCTCTCGACCGGTACTGCCAGTTTTCGTGTACCCCGTCGTACAGATTCATCACGTTTACGTTTCCGGGTTTTCCGAATATTTCGCGCACGGCTTCCTTCGGCATTCCGATGTAAAGCGAATAAGATTCCCCTTTCCATTGTATTTCCGTGTACTGTCTGCTCTCTTCCTCCTGCGTCCGTGTCGTCCGGGTGTTGCGCTCCGGAGGTGTCTGCTGTGTTATTTCTTCGGGAAGGGCTTCCGTTTCTGCAGCTATTTCCGCTGTTGTCACCGGTTTCAGCTGCGGCTTTGCTGCTGTATGCTGAGGTTCGGGTTCCTGTTTCTTTGCACGCTTCTGTGGCTGTGCGGATACCGTTCTCTTTTCGACAGTTCGGGACTGGTGCGTTTTGCTCTCGCCGGCGGTAGTTTCGGGTGCGGACGGTTGTTCCTGCTGCACCACCTGTGCCGTTTCTTTTTCATCTGTCTGGCTTTTTTCGTTCAGCGAAGAGATTCCCCAAAGCGAGGCCAGAAACATTGTGAGGAAGGAGCCCATGACGAGTCCGCATCCGAAGTGAAAAATGGGTTTCATAGCTGCTGTTCATTGGTTTGTCCCGAATTTACGAAATATTTCCGGAATAAACGAATAAAAAGGGAGAAAAGGCACCGGATGGCTTAGAAACTGTTTTGAATTTCTCCAAAAAGTTTTTCTTGGCTTGATGTATTCGTTTTCGTGTGTGCTTTGGGCTATTTTTTGGTCTTTTCCGCTTCTGTTCTTCGTCAGATAGCCCGCTATCTTCCTCATCACACAAACGGAAATGCCTCAAAAACTCATCCCAAATCAGCACACGATAAATTCAAAACAGTTTCTTAATAGAAAGGTCTTTATAAAGCCACTCCGTGCCAGTGACAAATCATGTGATTCATTGTACTATTCCGGTTATTCCTTGTTCAACAATAAAATATGTTCTCACAGCAACTGCCATGGTTCTTTTCCTATTTTGTTTCGTTGTCTGAATCGAAGGTCATGCAGGCAGGGCACACCCCTTTTATCAAGACCTCGCAATCCTCCTGCTTGTAATTGCCATGCAGTTGGTAGCGGTGTACCGGGACATCCTTCAGGCATATTACGGCATGGCAGATTCTGCAATAGAAATGCACGTGCGACTTGTTTTCCCCATCCGTGTTCAGGGCGTACTTTGTAGTTGTATTGTCCACCACGATACGGTGTACAATCCCCATGCCGACAAGCACCTGCATTGTGCGGTAAAAAGTCACACGGTCATAGATTTCGCCCATGTCCTCCTTTATTTCTTCTTCCGTGAGGGGAACCAGCTTCTGTTGCAGAATCGTGATGACGGATATGCGCTGGGCACTTTTTTTCAGTCCCTTTTCTTTCAATATATCGGTTGCGTTCATAATTTGTATTAATTAAGACGGGTGCAAAGATACGTTTTTTGTCCCGTGTGATGAAATTTAACTAAAATAGAATATGAAACATTGTTGCATTTACAAGGGAAGTATTATCTTTGCACGCGAGCTTAGAAGAATGAAAAGGAAAAGAAGAAACAGGATCATCATCGCATGGGTACTCTTGCTAACCCTCATGCCGATAAGCATCGTGAAGGCAACGCACTTTCACGATGGAGCCATGGCTGCAACCTGCCACGCTTCCGCTTCCAGCCATTCGCAAGGCAGCGATGATGGCGGTACGTGCCCGATATGCCATTTCTTCTTGTCGCCTTTTGTGGAAGCACCGGCTATTCTTCTTGTTCCTTTTGCGCAACCGGTCTATATTTTCATTGACTGTCCGTATGCGGATGTCATCCAGAGAAAAGGACCGTCACCCTCGTTGCGTGCGCCTCCCTATATGTTTGTTTAGATAAATCCGTTTACGGTCTTCTGTCCCTTGTAGAGAAACAGGATTTGCAACTGATGCGTTGTGATGCAGGAAAGGTTGCACTTTGTCCGGACAGGAGGATTTACACAACAAACAGCAACATTCATTTTTTTTCAGATGGAAAAGAAGACATTGATGACCATGCTTCTGTTTTTCGTCATTCCTTGCCATGCGCTCTGCACGATGAACGCAGGGCCTCTCCGTATCCCTGTTGATACAGTGAAGGCCGATGTTTCTGCCGACAGTATCGGGCGCATGATGAGGGACGGCATTTCTCTAAAGGAAGTGGTGATAAAAGGAAACAGCGGCTATAAGGAGATACAGATGCGCTCGGCACAGAACACGCTGGGTGTGACAAGGGGGTATGTGGAGGACAACTTTGGCGGCTCGCTGATGCAAACGTTGGAGAGGCTGCCGGGCGTGAAAGCGATGGCAGTAGGATCCGGAGCATCGAAACCCGTTATACGCGGATTGGGATTCAACCGTGTGCTGGTGGCGGAAAACGGCATCAGGCACGAGGGACAGCAGTGGGGGGATGACCACGGGCTGGAAACCGACCAATATGCCGTGGACAAGGTGGAGGTCATAAAAGGTCCGGCAGCGGTCACTTACGGCTCCGATGCCATCGGCGGCGTGATAAACCTCATAAGCGACCGTGCACCGAAGGAACGCTTCGGCGGCAGCGTGAACCTATTTGCCCGGAGCAACAACGAGTCTGTCGGCACCGCGCTCCGCATGGCGGGGCGCAGCGGCGACTTCTGGTACAAGGCGAACGCCACGCTCATCGACTATGCCGACTATCGCATACCCACCGACAGCATACGCTATTATTCTTACTACATCAAGCTTCACGACCGGAGGTTACGCAACACAGCCGGGCGCGAACTTGACGGAAGTCTTCTGATCGGCTACGAGGGAAGCCGTATGAAAACTTGCTTCCGCATGGCGGATGTGAATACACGCAGCGGTTTCTTCGCCAATGCCCACGGTCTTGAGGTGATGCTGTCGGACATAGACTATGACCGTTCGTGCCGCGATGTGGATTTGCCCTCTCATACGGTAAACCATCTCATGTTGTCTAACCGCACCGAATGGCACTGGCACGGCGGGGCAGTGGAGGGCAGTTTTGCCTACCAGCACAACCGTCAGAGCGAGCATTCGGAACCCGTTTCCCACGGATACATGCCTGTTCCTCCGAATACGCTCGAGCGCCGTTTCACGAAGCAGACGGTATCTGCCGGCATCCGGTTGCGTCTGATGCTCGGACGGCATTCGCTGCAAGCGGGAGCAAGTGCCGAATACCAGAAAAACCGCCGTGACGGATGGGGCTTTATTTTGCCCGACTTCGGGCAACTGGCGTTCGGCGGATATGCTTACGACCGTTTTGTCGTCAGCGATGACCTTATTTTCAGCGCAGGCATACGCTTCGACCGCGGTACGGTGCGTATCCACAGCTATCGTGACTGGTACAAGACACCGCAGCCGGACGGTGATTCCGTATTTGTGCAGCGCTCCGCCGGCATGAGGCAGTCGTTTGGCTGTTTCACATGGTCTGTAGGCGTCAATCGGCGTACAGGAGATTGGCTGCTGAAAGCCAATGTAGGCAAGAGTTTCCGTATACCCACTGCCAAGGAACTTGGCATGAATGGTATCAACTACAACATCTTCCGCTACGAAGAAGGCAATGCCGGATTGAAGCCGGAAGAATCGTACCAGGCGGATGCCGGGCTGATATACGAACATGGGTCGCTGGATGTGTCATTAACCCCGTATGTCAATTATTTCCCGAACTACATCTATCTGAATCCCACGTCCGAATATCGCGAGGGCTTGCAACTCTACCGATACATGCAAAGCCGGGTTATACGGTGGGGCTTCGAGGCTTCGCTCTCTTGGCGTTTCCTGCGGCATTTCGTGCTGGAGGCGGACGGGGAATATCTGTATGCACGTCAACTTTCGGGCGAGAAGAAAGGATATTCGCTTCCTTGCTCTACCCCATGGTCGGCACACATGGAACTCCGTTGCGGGTTGCCTGCCAGCGATGAAGACGACAGCGGCTTTGTGGCTGTGGAATGCCGGACAGTCGGGGCGCAGAATGAAGTCGTGCCACCCGAGGAACCCACTCCCGGATATTGGCTTTTGGCTGCGTCGGCAGGGAAGTCGTTTCGCTTTGGCGGAAACGTGCTGCGTGTGACGCTCCGTTGCGAGAACATCCTCAACAGACGGTATTTCGATCACACCAGTTACTATCGACTGATAGGCGTACCCGAACCTGGGCGCAACTTCTCGCTTATGGCTGCATGGAGTTTCTAGATTACCTGTTAATATAAACCGGGCATACCGCCCATAAAAACACCAAAGACAATGAAACAGAGAATTTTGTTGGCAGCATCGTTGCTGCTCAGTACAATCACATTCGTAGTATCGTCGTGCGACAGCGACGGCGAACAGACTGGCGTGGCAAAACCCGTGGTAGCTCTTGCCGAGGTAGGAAGCGGAAACGGCAAGTCCGTAGTAGCAGGGAAAGACCTGCATCTTGAAAGCGAGCTGGAAGCCGAGGGGCTTATCGGACGCATAGACCTGAGCATTGCAAGCGCGGACGGTACAAATGCTGTGCTTGCCGCATCATGGACCGACGGCAAGTATATCGGTGTGCGCAACGCTACATTCCACGAGCATGTGGATATTCCTGCCAATACCGCTGCAGGCGACTATGAACTGACGCTGGCAGTCACAGACCAAAAGGGGCAAAGCACGGCGGTCACGTCCGAACTGAAAATTACCGTGCCTGCCGATGGGGCACCCAAGGTGGCACTTGCTGAAGTGGGTAAAGATGACGGCAAGACAGCCGCAGCAGGAGAAGAGCTGCATTTGGAAGCGGATATAACTGCACCCTTGAAAATCGCCGGGATAGAGGTGGAGCTGCACAACAGTGATGCCGGATATGAGTTTACGTCCATTTTCACAGGCAAGTATCTTGGGGAAACTTCGGTTCACTTTCATGAACACATCGAAGTGCCTGCCGATGCTCCCGCCGGTGAATACCATCTTCACTTTACCGTGACAGATGCCGAAGGCAATGCCACGACCGAAGAAGTTGAAGGAATCCAAATAACCGAAAAATAAACAACCGGGCTGTCCGTTCTTGCCATTGCATGGCGGACAGCCTCATTCAAATCAGATATTCAAAATGAAGAAGATCGTATTTTTAATGCTTGCCGCCGTATTGGTGGCATCATGCAGTTCCGGCAATGAAGATGACCCGGAAAAAGACATGGAGAAACCGGATTTCACAGACGGAGAACTTCCGTCGCCGCTCGACTGCGAGGTTTATCATAAAGGTGAAACCATCGCTTTCCGATATATCTTTACGGACAACCGGGAACTGGGCAGCTTTAACATCGAGATACACAACAATTTTGACCACCACTCTCATTCCACATCGGCAGCTGACTGTACGCTCAATCCGAAAAAGAAGCCTGTCAATCCTTGGGTCTACAATCAGAACTACTCCATTGAACCGGGGCTGATGCTGTTTCATGCAAGCGTAGATATCGATATCCCCGAAAACATCGATACGGGCGACTATCACTTTATGGTACGGCTGACAGACAAGGCGGGATGGCAGCAGTTGAAAGGCATCAGTCTGAAAATTGTAGAGTAAGGTTCAGTGGCTGATTCTTCGTCTTATCAAGACGAGCGGCATTCCCATTTCCTGTTGATTGCCAAATTTTGTGTTGGCACACCCTCTATATAAATCTTCTGGAATCAATGAGTGATTTCAACTTTGTCAAGTATTCCGGTCAGGCATGCAATGGCAACTCCGTAATTCGTCATCGGCACGTGCTGTTCCTTAGCTGAAGCGATTCTGTTGAGCACATATTTGCGGGTGAACATGCAGGCTCCGCAATGAATGACCAGGCTGTAGGGGGAGAGGTCTTCCGGAAAATCGTTGCCCGACACCACATCAATCTGCAGTCCCCCGCCTATGCGTTTGCGCAGCATGTTCGGAATCTTCACCCTGCCGATATCCTCTGTCATGGGAGCGTGGGTGCACGCTTCGGCTATCAGCACGCGTGAATCCTCAGTAAGCCTTCCGATGGCTTCCGCACCTTTCAGGAAATAATCGATGTCGCCCTTGTATTGTGCGAAGAGTATGGAGAATGAAGTCAGTCTGCTGTCCTTCGGCTTTTTCTCGTATACTGTTTTGAAAGCCTGCGAATCCGTTATAATCAGTCTGGGGGGACGTGCAAGCGCTTGGAGCATCTGGTCCATCTTGTCTGTGGTGCAGCTCATCACCAGGCACTTTCTGTCGAGAAGCTCCCGTATGGTCTGCACTTGCGGAAGGATGAGCCTTCCTTTGGGTGCTTGCAGGTCTTGCGGCATGACCAGCATGACGGTTTCTCCCTCTTCAACAAGTCCTCCCAGCAGTCCGCGGTTCATGGTTTCGTCGGGCAGCAGCTGGGCAATCCGCCGGTGTATTTCTTCCGTTCCCTGGCGCTGCTTTGCACTGACTGGAAGCGGCACCTGTCCGCATATCTGCTCGATTTGCCTCATAGTCTGTTGGGGAGCGTCAAGCAGGTCACATTTGTTGAGAACCCAGATAACGGGGACATCTTTTTCTTTCAGCCGTCCGGCCCATTGCATTTCCCGGGTGATGTCGCCGTCTGTGCATACCATCAGTGCGATGTCTGTGCGCTCCATGACGCGCAGCGTCTGTTTTATGCGCAGTTCGCCCAACTGGCCCTCATCGTCAAGTCCAGCCGTATCGATGAAGACACAGGGACCTATGCCATGAATTTCCATTGCTTTCAGCACGGGGTCGGTGGTGGTTCCGGGCACGTCAGAAACGACAGATATGGTTTGGCTGGTCAGCGCGTTTATGAGTGAAGACTTTCCGCTGTTGCGTTTGCCGAAGAAGGCAATATGCAGGCGGTTGGATCGGGGAGTTTCGTTCATAGAATTGTATATTAAATGTTTGCGTAAGCGGCTTTTCCGGAAGAATCAGAATCGGAAGTCGCGTTTGCCTTCTTTGATCCGTGTCAGATTTTCTACGGCACGGCGGCGTATGGCAGGGTTGGGAATTTCTTCCATCTGCCGGCGGATCATGTCTGTTCCGAGGAGCCTTGTTTCCGGAGAAGCGTAGTCCTCCAGATATTCTTGCAGTGTCATCAATGCGTTGGGAGTGCAGCAGTTGGCGATTTGTCCGGTCTTGACCAGCGACATGAAGCGGTCGCCCGTGCGTCCTTCCCGGTAGCAGGCAGTGCAGAAGCTGGGTATATATCCTAATTTCAGCAGCCATGCCACCACTTCGTCCAATGTGCGGTGGTCGCTTATGTCGAACTGTGCTGAGCTTTCTTCCGGAAGTTCAGCTTCTGCATATCCGCCCACGCTGGTGCGCGACCCTCCGCTTATCTGGGAGATCCCCAGTTCGAGCACCCTTTCGCGCGACCGCTGTGATTCGCGGGTGGAGATGATCATGCCTGTATAAGGTACGCTGATGCGGATGACCGCTACGATTTTCTGGAACACTTCGTCGGAGATGGCATCCTTGAAGCTGCCGGCATCAATGTCGTCTGCCGGACAGATGCGGGGCACACTGATGGTGTGCGGGCCTACACCGAAGGCCGCTTCCAGATGTTCCGCGTGCATCAGCAGCCCGACGAAATCATACCGGTACGTATTCAGTCCGAACAGCACGCCGATGCCCACATCGTCTATGCCTCCTTCCATGGCACGGTCCATCGCTTCCGTATGATAGGCATAGTTGCTTTTCGGTCCGCGTGGATGCAGCTTTTCGTAGTTTTCTTTGTGGTAGGTTTCCTGAAACAGGATATACGTGCCGATGCCTGCATCGCGTAGTTTCCGGTAGTTCTCGACAGTTGTGGCTGCTATGTTCACATTGACGCGTCGGATGGCTCCGTTCCTGTGCTTGATGCTGTAGATGGTTTTTATGGATTCCAGGATATAGTCTATCGGATTGTTCAGCGGGTCTTCTCCTGCTTCGATAGCCAGCCGTTTGTGTCCCATGTCCTGCAGGGCGATGACTTCTCTCCGGATATCTTCCTGAGTGAGTTTCTTCCGGGCGATATGTTTGTTCTTGATATGGTACGGACAGTAAGTGCAGCTGTTGATGCAGTAGTTTGATAGGTACAGCGGTGCGAACATGACAATCCGGTTGCCATAGAACTTCTGCTTGATTTCACGTGCCAACCGGTAAATTTCATCGGTCAGTTGCGGATCGCTGCACTCCAGCAGTATGGCAGCTTCCCGGTGCGTGAGTCCTTTGCAGGCACGGGCCTTTTCAAGGATGGAACGTACTGTGCCGAGATTGTTTGCATGCTGTTTTGCATAATCGAGGGTTTCTATGATTTCTTCATGACAAATGAATTCTTCCGCTTTTCTGGATTCTTTTTTATACATAATTATAGTGTTCTTTTCGTTCTGGAAGGGTGATCTCCCCGTCCGTAATCAACTTCATATCCGATGCTTTTCAATTGCCGGTTCAGTTGCCGCAACCCTTCCGCAGATTCTGCTCCCATCGAAGCCTTGTTGTTGTAGAGCGCGTATTTGCTCCGCTCTTCTGCCGGAGAGAGGTTGGGCATCACCACGTTTGCTCCGGCCAGAATTCCCCGTTCGCGTCCTTTGGGCGAAAGGGTGGCAAGCGCAGTGGTGGAAGGTATGAGCGCATGCGGATGCATCAGTCGGAAGATCGAAAGCATCAGCAGCGTCTGTTCCAGGCTTCCCGGAGGAGATGCAGCGAAAGGTGTGTCGCAGTGTGGGATGAAAGGGCCGATCCCAATCATCTCCGGACGGAACTTTTCGATGAAGAGTATGTCTTCTATCAAATGATTCACTGTCTGCCCGGGGCTTCCCACCATGATGCCCGTACCCGTCTGGAATCCGATTCGCTTCAAGTCGTCCAAACAGCGGAGCCGGTGGACGAGCGACATGCTTTGGGGATGCAGTGTCCGGTAATGCTCCGGATTGTGCGTTTCGTGGCGGAGCAGGTACCGGTTTGCTCCGGCCCGAAAAAAACGTTCGTATGATTCGGCCGGCTTTTCTCCCAGCGAGAGCGTGATGGCTGCGTCGGCAAATTCTTCACGGATGCGTTTGATGAGTTCTGCCATGGCTTCGTCTGCGGCTTCGCTTTCTTCACCTCCTTGCAAGACAAAGGTACGGAATCCAAGGGCATATCCTTTCCGGCAGCACTCCAGCACGGTGTCATTGTCCAGCCGGTAGCGTTTCACAAGGCGGTTGCTCCGGCGGATGCCGCAATAGTAGCAGTCGTTCCGGCAGCCGTTTCCAATCTCAATCAGTCCGCGGATATAGATTCTGTTTCCGAAAGATTCTTGCGCCACTTCCCTGGCTTCTCCGCAGATATCCTCCAGCATCTTGGGTGTGCATCCGGTCAGCAGCGTGCGGAATTCGTCGGGAGCTAACGTGTGTTCCCGACGAAGACGCTTGATCAGTTCTATCATAAGAAGAGTTTATTCTTCGCGGAGGTTCTCGTATTTCAGTGTACGTTTCAGCAGGTCCTGGTTCAGTTGGCGGCGGCCTGCCATCGGATCGTTGTGCGCGCTTGGTCCGGTCACGCATCCTCCTTCGCATGCCATCATCTCGATGAACTGTGCGTCCACTTTTCCTGTCTTTGCATACGCACGGAGAACGCCGATATTCTTCTTGTTGAAGTCAGAGAACTGAAGCACTTTGATGCCGTCTGCTTTGGGACCCAGATAAGCCTTGACAGCTCCTGCAACGCCTCCGGCCTGTGCGAATCCGTGAGCCTCGCAGACCGATTCGTATGCCACCTTGTAAGGATTGGCTTGTTCCGGTTCGATGCCCAGTCCGCGGAAAATCGGATGCAGTTCTTCGAAGGTAATCACATAGTCCACACATTCGTCGCGCTGCGCTTCCTTTCGTTTGGCGATGCACGGACCGATGAATACGATTTTAGCGTCCGGATATTTCTTGCGTGCGATGCGTGCAGCGTAGTACATGGGAGAGCCGGTAGACGAAACATACGGCTTCATGCCGGGGATATGCTTGTTTACCAGTTCGATATACGACGGGCAGCAAGAAGTGGTCATGAATTTCTGTCCTTCTTCCAGTTTTTCCAGCAGTTCGTGCGCCTCGTTGCTTGTGGTGTGCATGGCACCTTCCGCAACCTCGATTACATCAGCAAATCCGATTTGTTTCAGTGCGCCGTATACTTGATCGATGCTGGCTTTGAACTGTCCCAGTACAGAAGGGGCGGGAAGAGCTATCACTTGTTTCCCGTTTCTTATTTCTTCCAAAACGTCGAATACCTGAGATATTTCGAAGATGGCTCCGAAGGGGCAGGCATTCAGGCATTTCCCGCAATATATACATTTGCTTTCATCAATATGCTCGATGTAATTTTCGTCCTTGCTGATGGCTTTTACCGGACATGCTTCTTCGCATGGCACAGGAATGTATACGATGGCATGGTAAGGGCAGCTTTTATGGCACAGTCCGCAGCTTATGCACTTGTCATGGTCTATGTGCGCCTGTCCGGTTTTCTTGTCGAAATGGACAGCTCCCTTCGGACAGTTCATGTAGCAGCTTCTTGCCACGCATCCGCGGCAAAGGTTGCTTACCTCATAGTTGACCTGCACGCACGAAGAACACGCTTCGTCGATGACGCAAAGGATGTTCTCCTTGATCTTTCCGCGGCGTTCCAACGCTTTGCGGGCATATTCGGACAGGGGAGTCAGCTCATCGGTTTCGTCGGTCATGTCCCATCCCAGCAACGGAAGCAATTTGTATCTGTTGACAGCGCGTTCCTTGTGTATGCAGCACCGTCCCACGGGCTGCGAGCGGCGGGGTGTCATTTCGATGGGGACGCGGTCAATCTTCTCAACAAGTTGGTTTTCCTTCCATAAGGCTACCAGATTTTCCAGCAGCTTATGACGGACAATCATTACGTTGTTAGTAAAAGCCATGTATGTAAAAAGTTAAAAGTTAGTATTCGTTTCGGGGTTTCATGTGCGGGATATGCAGGACGCATGCCGGATCCGGGAAGCCTGCTTATGCGGGCAGGCGTTTATCTGTCCGTATCCTCGGCAAGCGCTTCATGAAGGATAAAGGTCGTGGCTCCCAAACTCACCACGGCGCCGTCTTCAATCCGTATGCGGTCTTTCGGCCCGAGCAGGCTGTTCATCAGGAACGTGCCCGTCACGCTGTTGTTGTCGCGCAGCGTATAGGTCAGTTTTCCCTGCTTGTTTCTTGAAACATTGATGTAGCAGTGTCTTCTGTCCAGGCTCGGATCATTGCTTTCAATGGGTATGTCTATCTTGTCCCCCTTGTTGCGCCTTCCGATCAGGTTGTCTCCTTCGTGGAGAGGGAACACTTGTTTGTAGGCGAAAATGTTTTCGATGACTGTTATATTGCCGAAATCCTGTATTCCTTCTTTTTCGTCAACTTTTTCTTCGCGGCGGTTGGCTGCGTTCAGCTTTGTTTTTCCGATACGGATGCTGAATTGCTTTTTGCAATTGTCGCAGACAAAGACGAGCGACTGTCCTTCTTCGTATTTTGTTTCATCAAACTGTATATAATTGTCGCACTTGGGGCATCTGACACGTTTCATAAGCGGAAAATAAGAATAAGATGGTTATTTGGATGTGAAGACCCATGCATTCTTGAAGCTGTCAATCTTTCTGATCTCCTGCACTTTGCGGTAAGCATCGGCTTCATTCGAGAAGTGCCCGAGGGCGATGCGGAAGCGGCCGTTCGACTCTACGACTTCTGCGTCTGTATAGCCGTCTTTTATGAAGCTCTTCAGCGTTCTCTGCGCGTCGGCATTGCTGGTCAGGCTGGCCACTATGACATAGGAACGTTTTCCGGCAACCTTCTTTTCAGTTTTCTTCTCTGCCTTTTCAGTCTTCTTCTCCGCCTTTGCTATGTTTTTTGTTGCTGTTTTGGCCGCTACGGTTTCGGTTTTTACTTTGACCGGCTTGAGCGTATTGATATTGTTGCGCGCTTTTTTCTTGTCGTCTTCTTTGCTCGGGCTTTTTTGCTTTTGCAGAGAAAGGGAAGTGGCGACAGACTGGTCGCGGATGGCATCGAACATGTCGATCGAGCCGAGCGAAGCGAAGTTGGCGTCGTCTATGTAAGTGTTCTCTACCGGAGTGGAGAGGATAAAGAACAGCAGAACAGCCGCTGCAACCGCTACAGTGGTGCGCAGCCAATTATACAACGAAACCGTTGTTTTGCTTTCGTCCTTGGCGGGCACGGAAACGGAAGGTATGCGGCGGATTTCAGCGAGAGGAGCCATGCTGAATCCTTCCAGGCCGTAAAGGTCCGGAGTGAAGAAAGAACGGGTTGACGGTTCAAACTCATACAGTCCGTTCATATTATAATATAATGTGCCGATATTTTCCAGCTTTACCTGTCCTTCCCGATAAATGTCTTCTTTGATTGCGTTTACCGTCTTTTCAATTCTTCTCGTTGCGTCGGGAAAGTCGGTGTTGTATGTCTGCATGTATGACTGCGCGAGCAATCCGTCGTTGATGATGAGTTGCGGATTAAACCCCACGGTGCGCATGGGAGGCTCGAATATATGTTTTTCTTCTGCATAGGATGCCGGACGGTTGTGCGCGATGAATCCCCCCAGCCCCGGAACAATGACACAATCGTTCTCAAGCAGCAATACTTCTATATGTTTCGCTAATTCATTCATAACGCAAAATTAATATTTTTTTCTGTTATCTGAAGTATCTTTCTGAGGCAAATTTCTCATCTAATCCAAATTTGTTATAATTTTGTGCGCTGAAACATTTAAAAAAACAGTTCAAGGATATGAATATAGCTATTGTCGGAACAGGATACGTGGGCTTGGTGTCGGGCACTTGTTTTGCAGAAACCGGAGCGAATGTGGTTTGCGTTGATACGAACGCCGAAAAGATCGCGTCATTGAATAAGGGTGAGATTCCCATTTATGAGCCGGGGCTGGAGGAAATGGTTCTCCGTAATGTAAAGGCCGGCAGACTGAGCTTTACGACTTCGCTCGAAAACTGTTTGGACGATGTGTCTATCGTATTTACGGCTGTCGGCACTCCTCCCAATGAGGACGGAAGTGCAGACTTGCAGTACGTGCTTGAGGTGGCTCATACTATCGGGCGGAACATGAACCGTTATGTGCTGGTGGTGACAAAGAGCACGGTACCTGTGGGGACGGCGCGCAAGGTGAAGGCCGTGATAGAGGAAGAGCTGCGCAACAGAGGCGTTCAGATAGATTTCGACGTGGCTTCCAATCCGGAATTCCTGAAAGAAGGAAATGCCATAAAAGACTTCATGACTCCCGACCGTGTGGTGGTGGGCGTTGATTCGGAAAGGGCGAAAGAACTGATGAGCAAGCTTTATCGTCCGTTCCTCCTCAACAATTTCCGGGTGATATTTATGGATATACCTTCGGCTGAAATGACCAAATATGCGGCCAACTCAATGCTGGCCACCCGCATCAGCTTTATGAATGACATTGCCAATCTTTGTGAACTGGTGGGCGCCGATGTAAACATGGTGCGGAGCGGTTTGGGGTCAGATACGAGAATCGGGCGGAAATTTCTGTATCCGGGCTGCGGATACGGCGGCTCCTGCTTCCCGAAAGACGTGAAGGCGCTTATCCGCACGGCAGAAGAGCACGGCTATTCGATGCGCGTGCTCAAGATGGTGGAAGCAGTCAATGAAGACCAGAAGGATATCCTTTTCCGTAAGCTTGAGAAATATTATGAGGGGAATCTGAAAGGCCTGACAATTGCTCTTTGGGGGCTTGCCTTCAAACCTGAAACCGATGATATGCGCGAGGCTCCTGCACTGGTGCTGGTTGACCGGCTGCTGAAGGCGGGATGCGTTGTGCGTGCTTACGATCCGGCCGCCATGGACGAGGCCCGCCGCCGTTTCGGGGATGCCGTCTATTATGCCTGCGACATGTACGATGCCTTGCTTGATGCCGATGCCTTGCTGCTCGTGACCGAATGGAAAGAATTCCGTCTGCCCGCATGGGGAGTCATCAAGAAGACAATGAACAATGCCGTCATTTTTGACGGACGCAATATTTATGACAGAAAAGAACTTGCCGAATCAGGCATTGCCTACCATTGCATCGGAAGCAAATAGCCGGCTTGGCAGAGGCAAGGCATAAGGAAAGAATATGAGAAAGTTTCATTTCACGGCACTCTGCGTGCTTTTATGCGTAGCGTGTAACTCGTCGCAGAAGAACGGCGAAGAGCGCAAGGATGAGATTGATTCGACGGCTGTGCATGAGCTTCAGGGGATATGGCTGGATGATAATACGGAGCTTCCGCTTTTCAAGATCAAAGGCGACAGCATCTATTATGCCAGCCAGATAAACCTGCCCATGTCTTTTACAGTGAGGAATGATACGCTGGTCGTATTCGGGGCGGACACGTTGAACTATCCGATACAGGAAAGGGGAATGTACTTCTTGCGATATCGGACGCTTGCCGGCGATATGGTTTCCCTGCACAAGGCCGAAACGGACACGATCTCGTTCGGAACAGCGGTGGAAGTGCCGGAAACGGCCGATGAGGTCGTTGAAAAGGACTCTGTCATCGTTTATGGCGGAGAACGTTTCAGAGGGTATGCTTACATCAATCCGACCAGGAAGAAAGTTGTCAATATGGGCGTGAGCGAAGAAGGGCTTCCCGTTGAGAACATTTACTACGACAACATTATCCATATCTGTATATACCAGGGAAAGAAATGCCTGTTTGCACGCGATATGAATAAGGAAATGTTCTCGCAAGTGGTTCCTGCGGATTTTCTGCGCTCTGCCATCTTGTCTGATATGAATTTTGCGGGGATCGACAGCGAAGGCTTCTGGTATCAGGCCACTCTTTGCGTTCCGGGCGGTGCCATTTGCTATAACGTAAGACTGGGCATCAGCCGTGACGGAGAACTGACCTACCGGGTAAGATAGTTCCTGACGCTTCTTTTGGCTGTTGCATCTCCGTTTTCCGGAGGTTTTCTTGCTCGCTTCTTTTTTGCGCTGAGCAGTTGAGGCGTATGTGTTTTCCCGTGGGAAATACGCACATGCGCTTGTGTATTCTATAGTCCAGCGCGTGAACCGTACGGTCCACATACGTGGACTATACAGTCCAGCTGCTGGACTGTATAGTTCAAACGCTGGAACATAGAATTAGCTCCGGTATCATTCGGATTGTGTCATTGTTCCCGTATATTGGGTCCGGAATCTTTCAGCAGTGTAAATACGAATTCAAGGCCTCCTTCTGCTCTGTTTTTCGCGAAGATTGTGCCTCCGTGGAACATGACCGCATTTTTTACGATGGCAAGGCCGAGGCCGGTTCCTCCCAGTTTGCGGGAGCGTCCCTTGTCTACCCTGTAGAACCGTTCGAACAGGCGGTTCAAGTGTTCTTCAGGGACTCCTACGCCAGTGTCGGAAAAGCTGAAATAATAGTAGCGTTCGTCCTCCCGGAAGCAGCTGATGGTTATTTTGATGTTTGTGCCTGCATAAGCTATGGCATTGTCTGTCAGGTTGCGGAAAATCGAGTACAGCAGCGAGCTGCTTCCGGTCACAATAAGGTTCATCGGCATCTTGTTGACCACCGTGATATGTTTCTCTTCAAGTCCCATAGCCACCTCGTTCAGAATGTTTCCGACAATCTTGCTGAGGTTGACCGTTTCCTTTTCCACCATTTCGGGGGCTTCGTCCATGCGTGTCAGCACCGATATGTCGCGGAGCAGGTAAGTCAGGCGGTTGCTTTGCGCGTAGCTTCGCTCAAGAAACGAGCGCACATTTTCCTGCGGGATGTTGGGGTTGTTGATGATGGTTTCAAGATACCCCTGGATGCTGCTTACCGGAGTCTTCAGTTCGTGAGCGATGTTTTGGGTAAGCTGGCGTTTCAGGCGTGCCTGCTCTTCTTCCTGTGTCATGTCATTGATTGATATTTCGAACGACATGTCTTGAAAGATGATGCACTCGATAGTGAAAGAGCGCGCGTTTTTGTTGATGTGCATCGAGAAGCGCTTCTCCTCTTTGCTGAAACTCTCCGTGCTGATGTTCTGGGACAGAAAGTCATTGATGGGCTGGAGCTCAGGTATGGAAAAGATTTTTTCTGTCGAATGCAGATGCCTGTCGGATATATTGTTGATGTATTGAGTGAAAAGATTGTTCACCAGGATTTCTTTTCTCTCTTTCGTAAACACGCCCAGCCCCTCGTGCGATGTCTGAAGATGCAGAATCAGTTTCTCGCGCTCGATGTATAGGGCACTTTTGGTGCGGTGCAGTCTTTTGTAGATTTTGATGATATGCTGGGAGATTTCTCCTAATTCGTTTTTGGGGAACGTTTGCAGGATGTCCATGTCGATAGGCTCATTTCTGTCCGCTTTCATGGCGAACTGCTGCAATTTGGTTACCGACACTCCCAGCTTGCGGGTGAAGCGGTAGAAGATCACAAGCAGAAGAAAACAGATGATGAACGCGAACCACAGGTAGCCCGAGTCTGCGCGCAAATGTTCTGCCAGACTTACGTTATAGGGAAGCGCAGAGCGTACAATGAGCCGGTAGGGAGGGTAGTAGCGTGCCGAGTAAAAATATTCCTGCCCCTCATTCGATTCAGACTGCCTGCCTATCGAGTATCCGCTTCCGTACATTAAGGCTTCCTGTATTTCTTCTCTGTCCGCGTGGTTCTCAAACGACTTCCAGTTTCGGTTTGTGTTGTCGTAAATCACCTGTCCCGACGGTTTGATGATGGTGACCCGCAGGTTGGGAATCATGTGCGTGGTGACATAATGCTGCATGGTTTCTCCTGTAAAGCCTTTGTTGTCGGCGATGAAACCATATACCTGGTTGTTGTAGTTTTGCAGCTGGATGTTCAGCAGTTCTGATTTGAACGACTTCTCTCTTTGGTACTGGAAGAGGATGAAGCAGACGGCATAGCTCAGAAAAAGGAACACGACAGAGAGGAACAGCTTTTGGCTGAACGAAAGAAACCGTAAAGAAATTTTAGTCATGGCAGTTTTAGCAGTCGCAGTCTTTTTTATTCACATTCAAAACAATATCCATATCCCAGGCGAGTAACGATTCGCTGGCCGTATTCTCCGATTTTCTTGCGGAGGCGGGTGATGTTCACATCAATGGTACGGTCAAGCACGTAAACTTCGTCGTGCCATACTTTGGCAAGGATGTCTTCGCGCGAGAACACTCTTCCCTGGTTTTGCAGCAGAAGCAGAAGGATTTCAAATTCCTTTTTTGTCAGCGGAGCTTCCTCGCCGTTGATGGTCACCTTTTTCTGCGGTATGTTTACCACCAGCCCCTTATATGCAAGCTGTTCGGGAGTCTGTGTCTGCACTCCGGCTGTGCGGCGCAGCACGGCCTTTACTCTCATTACGACCTCGCGCAATGAAAACGGTTTGGATATGTAGTCGTCCGCGCCCAGGTTGAATCCGGTGAGCGTGTCGTTTTCCGTGTCTTTGGCGGTGATGAATATGATGGGTATGTTTTGCGTGTCCTTGTTCTTTTTCAGCATGCTGGCCATCTTGAAGCCGGAAATTTCTCCCATCATCACGTCGAGCAGCAGCAGGCTGTACTGAGCCAGATCCAGTTTGAGAGCTTCCTCTGCGGAGTTGGCTGTGTCTACTGCATATCCTTCCATTTCAAGGTTGAATTTCAGAATTTCGCACAAATCTTCTTCGTCATCTACGACCAATATACGATAATCATTGTTCATGGCTTGTTTCCGTTTTTTATAATTAGAAATGTTTGGTCTGTTTTTGAGGGCAAAGATGGCCGTATCTTGTTTCTTCCTTATGAAATAACTGTTACAATTATGTTACAGTTTGGGGCGGGTAAATTCTCCGGCCAACGGGTGGCTCAGTTCGTTGCGTATTTCTTTCGGCGATAGATTGTGTCCCAGCAGAAACATCAGTTTGGTGAGCACGCTTTCTACCGTTGAGTCATATCCGCTGATCACGCCGGCATCAATGAGTTGCAGTCCGGTTTCGTAGCGCGCCATTTCTACCATGCCTGTCTGGCATTGCGATATGTTTACTATGACGATGCCGCGGCGGGTGGCGTCGGCCAGCAGGCGGATGAACCATTCCTTTTGCGGTGCATTTCCCGATCCGTATGTCTTGAGGACTACGGCTTTCAGTCCCGGAAGGTTAAGTACGGTGCTTACGATATTTTCCTGTATGCCTGGAAAGAGGGTCAGGATAATGACGTTTGTGTCGAATACATAATGCGCGTGCATCGGCAGTGTCGGATCCACTTTCCGGATTTTGTCGTATTCATACTTGATGTGGATGCCCACTGTGGCGAGAGCCGGATAGTTGTATGAGCGGAAAGCGTTGAAATTTTCCGCGTTGATTTTGGTTGTCCGGTTGCCTCGGAGCAGATGATTCTCGAAAAAGATGCACACTTCGGGCACAATGGCTGTTCCGTCCGCGTGTTTTGCGGCCGCGATTTCGATGGAAGTTATCAGGTTTTCTTTTCCGTCGGTGCGCAGAACGCCGATCGGAAGCTGGCTTCCGGTAAGGATGACCGGTTTGCTCAGGTTCTCAAGCATGAAGCTCAGTGCCGAGGCCGTGTAAGCCATCGTATCAGTTCCATGAAGAATGACGAATCCGTCGAAATTTTCATAGTTGTACTCGATGATCTTCACAAGTTTGGCCCAAAGTGACGGTTCCATGTCGGAGGAGTCGATGGGCGGATTGAACTGATACGATGAGATACGGTAGTTGAACCGCTTCAATTCCGGTACATTTTCCTGTAATTGGTCGAAGTTGAACGCTTCCAATGCTCCGGTTTCCGGATTCTCTATCATACCGATTGTTCCTCCAGTGTAAATGAGCAGAACGGAAGGATAATCTGGTCTTATCATGTTGTCTTTTGTTTCTATGCTTAATTGGCACAAAGATAGTATTTTTCGGTGTGATGGAGAAGAAACGGGATGGAAAAATAGCAAAATGTACGCGTCCTGCCCGGTTTTTTATTGTCTGAGCGCATCCAGCAGACGGTCGGCCGCTTTAGCTGCATCGCCTTTTTCTTCTTCCAGAAGTGTGATGAACTTGCTTCCGATGATGCATCCTGCGGCGTATGATGAGGCTGCTTCGAATGTCTGCCGGTTTGAGATTCCGAAACCGATCATCCGCGGATTTCGCAGATTCATTCCGTCGATCCGTTTGAAGTAAGCCTGCTTCTGTTCGTTGAAGTTCTTTTGTGCTCCGGTGATGGCGGCAGAGGAAACCATGTAGATGAATCCGTCGGTATGTTCGTCAATCTGCCTGATTCTTTCTTCGCTTGTTTCGGGCGTGATGAGCATGATGATTCTGATGTCGTATTTTTCTGCCGTGGCTCGGAATTCTTCCTGATACTCCTTGAACGGAAGGTCAGGGATAATGACCCCGTCGATTCCGTATTCGCGGCAGGAGGCGCAGAAGTTTTCAAATCCGTATTGCAGGATAGGGTTGAGGTAGCCCATCAGTATGAGAGGGATGGTTACGTCTTGCCGGATACCGGCCAGCTGTCCGAACAGTTTGCGCAGCGTCATCCCGTTGCGCAGCGCATGCATGGCTGCGTTCTGGATCACGGGACCGTCTGCCATCGGGTCGCTGAACGGGATTCCGATTTCTATCATGTCTATTCCTTTCTTTTCAAGCGTGCGTATGATTTGAGGTACGCTTTCCGGTGTCGGATCTCCTGCGCAGAAATATACCGACAGGATATTGTGTTTTTTTTCGCTGAATAATTTGTTGATACGGTTCATAATGCTTGTTGTTTTTGTTGTGAATACATTTTTTTGAATTCTCTGATAAACTTGCCGAGGGCTTCTGTATCCTTGATGCCCGGCGCCAGTTCGAACCCGCTGTTCAGGTCTATTCCTGCCCATTGCGGGTGGGTGAACCGGGACAATGCTCCGATGCTGTCCGGATTCAGTCCGCCGCTCAGGAGGAAGGGGGTGCTTCCTGTATAGTCTTTCAGCAGGCTCCAGTTGAAGGAGCGTCCCGAGCCTCCGTGTTCCGTGCAGGGTGTGTCGAACAGGAAAAAGTCGCAGGAGTTCTCGTAGGGAGCGACGGAATGCAATGCTTCCCTGCTCCCCACGGAAAAAGCCTTGATTGTTTTCAGTCCGCTTTTCCGCAGTGTGCTGCATTGTTCCGGCGTTTCTTTCCCGTGCAGTTGTACCAGTTCCAGGTTCCACTCGTCTGCAATCTGCAAGATCGCTTCTGTCGCTGCGTCAACGAATACCCCTACACGCCCGACCGTTTCGGGCAGATAGTCGGGCTTGCGGTGGACGCAGCGCGGAGAGGGAGGATAAAAGATGAATCCCATCCATTGCATGTCAGTCTTTTCGGCCTGGCGGATATTTTCTCCGTCGGTCATGCCGCATACTTTTACGATCATAGGTCCAGGCGTTTGATGAAGTCAGACAAAGCTTTTCCCGGATCGGGCGTTTTCATGAATGTTTCTCCGATGAGGAAGCCCTGGTAGCCGGCTTCTCTGAGTCTGTGTATCGTTTCGGGCGAAGATATTCCGCTTTCTGAAACACGGACGGCATCTTTGGGGAGCTTCCCGGCCATGCGGAACGAGTTTTCTACGTCAGTATGAAAGGTCCCCAGGTTCCGGTTGTTTATTCCCACCATGTCCACGTACTCGTTATAATGCCCCAGCTCTTCTTCACTGTGCAGTTCGAGCAGGACCTCAAGGTTGAGGTTGTGGGCTTCCTGTGCCAGCAGGAAGCAGTCTTTGGGCGACAGGGCGGCGGCGATAAGCAGAACAGCGTCGGCTCCTGTCAGTTTGGCCTGAAGAAGCTGGTAGCGGCTGATGATGAAGTCTTTCCGAAGAACAGGCACTTCCACCGCCTTGCGTATGTTTGCCAGATCCTTCAGCGTTCCGCCGAAAAACGGTTCGTCTGTCAGTACCGAAAGTGCTGAGGCTTTGCTCCGGACATATCCTTCGGCCACTTCAAGCGGGTTCGCATCCCGGTTTATCCAGCCTTTTGAAGGCGATTTGCGCTTGAATTCGGCGATGATTCCCACGCGTGATTCGGCCAGCGCCTTTTTCATGCTGCGGCCGTCCGCCGGCCTTCCGTCAAGCATCTCTTCCAGCGCCGATTCGGGTACAGACGCTTTCTGCTGGGTCAGTTCAATCTGTTTCTGTGCTATGATATCATGTAGAATGTCTTTTTTCATGTTGTTTTATTCTGATGAGATGTTCAGTTGTTTAGTTCGATGAATTTTTTGAAGGTCTGCTGTGCCCTGCCGCTGTTGAGCGATTCGCGTGCTATTGCCACACACTCTTCGATCGATTTTGCAGGCTCCATGACCTGAATGGCGAACGAGGCATTGATCAGCACACAGTCTGTCTGCGCTTTTGTGGCTTCTCCCTGCAGCACATTGTCGAAGATGCGGGCTGCTTCCTGCGGCGTGTTTCCTCCGTGAAGTTCTTCCTGCTTGACGAGCGAGAACCCAAGTTCGGAAGGACGGTGTATCGTTTCATAAAGGTTTGTCATCACCTTGAACTCGTCGGTGAGCGAGATCTCGTCGTATCCGTCCAGGTTGTTTACTACGGCGAAGCCGATGCCGAGCTGCTGGAGCGTGTTGGTGTACAGGCGCATCTGTGGAAGGTCGGCCACTCCCAGCAGCTGGTATTCCGGCAGGCAGGGATTCACAAGCGGTCCGAGGAGGTTGAACAGCGTGCGCACTTGCATCGCCTTCCGGATGGGAGCTACCGTCTTCATGGCCGGATTGAAGAGGGGAGCGTGGAGGTATGCCATTCCGCATTTTTCGATCGAGCGTTCCAGCATATCCTGCCGGTTGGTGAATTTTACTCCGTGCAGTTCCATTACATTGCTCGCCCCGCTCACTGATGTGGCTCCGTAGTTTCCGTGTTTGGCCACGTGATAGCCCGCTCCGGCCACGATGAAGCAGGCACAGGTTGAGATATTGAATGTGTTCTTTCCGTCGCCGCCCGTACCCACGATGTCGATCGGACGGTAGGCTGCCAGGTCAACCGGAATGCGTGAAGCGAGCAAGGCCTCTCTGAATCCGATCAGTTCGTCCACTTTTACCCCTCTCATCTGGAATACGGTCAGGAATGCGGCTATCTGCGCCTCGTTGCATTCTCCCTTTGTGATACCTGCCATCAGTTTGCACGCTTCTTCCTGCGTAAGCGTTTCGTGATTGAATAGTCGTTTAAGTATCTGTTTCATAGTTGTATCTGTTTAGTGGTTTATCCAATTGCGGAGCATTTGTTTTCCGTCGGGAGTAAGGATTGATTCGGGATGAAACTGGATGCCCCGCACGTCCAGTTCTTTGTGCCGGAGAGCCATGATGTGCCCTTCGCTGCTGACGGCAGTCACTTCGAGGCATTCCGGGAAGCCGTCCGTGTCGACTACCCACGAATGGTACCGTCCCACGCTTATCTCACGGGGGAGTCCCGCAAAAATAGGGTCGTCGGCTACGATCGAGATGCGGCTTTGTATGCCGTGATAAACGCTCTTTAGGTTGGTGAGCCTGCCTCCGAATACTTCTCCGATAGCCTGTTCGCCAAGACACACTCCGAGGATCGGCTTTTTTCCGGCGTATGTGCGGATTACGTCAAGCAGTTTTCCGGCTTCTTCCGGCACCCCCGGTCCCGGCGAGAGCAGAATCCTGTCGTATTTTCCGAGCTCGTCCATCTCAAACCGGTCGTTGCGCACTACGGTGACTGTTGCTCCCAATTCTTTTACCAGATGACTCAAGTTGTATGTAAACGAGTCGTAATTGTCTATGATTACAATATTCATGATGTAGTTTGCTTTTTGTTACAGCTGTTCGGCAAGAAAGATAGCCTTTCTCAGTGCCGCCAGCTTGTTGTTAACTTCCTGCAGTTCGTTTTCTTCATTGCTTTTGGCCACGATTCCGCCTCCGGCCTGAAACCAAAGTTCGTTGTTGCGGCTTACGAAAGTGCGGATGGTGATGGCCTGGTTGAGCGATCCGTCGAATCCGATAAATCCGATGCATCCGCCGTATGCGCCGCGGTTGTGCGGCTCCATTTCGCTGATGAGCTGCATGGCTTTTACTTTCGGCGCTCCGCTCAGCGTGCCGGCCGGAAACGTGTCGACGAATGTCTTGATGGGATCTGCCCCCTCGTCCAGTTCTCCGCTTACCCGGCTTACCAGGTGGATGACATGACTGTAATATTGGGCTTCCTTGTAGAAATCCAGGTGTACGTCGTGGCAGTTGCGGCTCAGGTCGTTACGCGCAAGGTCTACCAGCATCACGTGTTCGGCGTTTTCTTTCGGGTCTTTCAGCAGCTGTTCCGCCAGTATCCTGTCTTTTTCCTTATCTCCGTTTCTTCTTACGGTGCCGGCGATGGGGTCGATGGTTGCGTGGCGGCCTTCAATCCGGCAATGCGTTTCGGGCGAAGAGCCGAAGATGCGGAAGCCCCCAAAGTCGAAATAAAACAGATAGGGCGAAGGGTTGATGCTTCTCAATGCACGGTAGAGTTGGAAGTCGTCCCCTTCGTAGCGCTGGACGAACCGCCGTGAAAGAACGATTTGGAATACATCTCCACGCAGACAGTGTCCGATGCCCCTGCGTATGTTTGCTTTGTGCTCTTCGTCGGTCAGCGTACTGGTGACGGGACCTGTGGCGCGAAACTGATAGGTGGTGTAGTTGCGGTTTTCAATCGCTTTCTTCACCTCCTCGATATGGTCGGGTTCGTTTTCGTTCTGCATCTCCACCAGGGTCATTTCGCTTGTGAAGTCGTTGAATACGATCAGGTATTTATAGAGGATGTAGAGCATGTCCGGCGCATCGTTCTTGCTGTCTTTGCTGTCTTTGATGGGGATGTGCTCGAAATAGCGGATGGCGTTGAACGTGGTATATCCGTAAAGTCCGCAGTATCGTGCGTATTCTCCTTCTACCTTGAAGCGCGAGAGGAACTTGCTGATGGCGTTTTCGGGTCTGAACGATTCGGTGAGATCCAGTTCTTCCCTCGATCGGTCGGGGTAGACCATTACGGCTTTCCCGTGGCCCACAGACACGCTTGCTATCGGGTCGAGTCCGATGAACGACCGGTTGTTTTCAGATCCGTGGTAGTCGGAGCTTTCCATCAGGGCACTTTGCGGAAACAGGTCGCGCAGTTTCAGATAAGTGGTTACCGGCGTATGCAGGTCGCCGAGAATCAGTTTGTATTTTGTATGGTAGTGAAATGTTTTCATGTCTTTATGTATGTGATAAGTGATGTTTGAAGCTTATGTCTTTTCATTGCATGAACTTCAGATAAGTGTCTATGTCCTTGTCGCCCCGGCCGGAAACCGTGAGCACCACAATGTCTTCGGGCTTGAAGTTCACCTTTTCGAGCGCGCCCAGGGCATGTGCCGATTCGAGTGCAGGTATGATTCCTTCAAGGCGGGTCAGTTCGAATGCGGCGCGGACGGCCTCGTCATCGTTGACGGCAAGAACTGTAGCCCGGTGCTGTCTGGCCAGATTTGCGTGCATCGGACCCACGCCCGGATAATCCAGTCCTGCGGAAATGGAGTAAGGTTCCAGAATCTGTCCGTCTTCGTCCTGCATTACCAGCGTGCGCGAGCCGTGGATGATTCCCGGCAGTCCGGCCTGGATGGTTGCGGCAGACAGTCCCGTTCCGATTCCTTTCCCGCCTGCTTCGGCAAGCACTATTTTCACCCTTTCGTCATCGATGTAGTGATAGACGGTTCCCGCTGCGTTGCTTCCCCCTCCGATACAGGCAATCAGGTAGTCGGGATAGTCGCGCCCTTCATGCTCGGCAAGCTGCCTTCTGATCTCCTTGCTTATGACCGACTGCAGCCGGGCCACCATATCGGGGTAAGGATGAGGCCCCACGGTAGAGCCGATGATATAGTATGTGTCGGCCGGATGACAGCACCAGTCGCGTATGGCTTCGTTGGTGGCATCCTTGAGTGTCATGTTTCCGCAAGTCACCGGCACCACTTTCGCTCCCAGCATCTTCATCCGCTGCACGTTTACATACTGGCGTTCCACATCGGTCTTTCCCATGTATACCACACATTCCATGCCCAGCAGGGCGCATACCGTCGCCGTTGCCACTCCGTGCTGTCCGGCTCCCGTTTCGGCGATGATCCGATTCTTTCCCATGCGCTGCGCGATGAGTGCCTGTCCGATGGCGTTGTTGATTTTGTGCGCTCCCGTGTGGTTCAGGTCCTCGCGTTTCAGGTAGATCCGGCAGCCGTATTTTTCAGACAGCCTTTTGGCGAGGTAGAGCGGGGAAGGACGCCCCACGTAGTCGCGGAGCAGCGTGTCGAACTCCTGTTTGAAGCCGTCGCTTTCCATGATGCGCAGGTACGAGTTTCTCAGCTCTTCCACGCAGCGGTGGAGTATTTCGGGGATGAATGCTCCGCCGAACTCTCCGTAGTAGCCTTCTTGATTCACTTGATAAGTCTTCATGATGTTTTTGTATTTTAGTGTGATTAACTGATTTGTCTGGGGATAAAACAAAAAGGGCTGCCGTAAAGTACGACAGCCCTTTTGCTATATGGTTTGCTCTATTTGGATGGTAACATATACACGCGACTGGTTTCCCTTACGACTTTGGAAGTTGCAAGAGGCGCCACCAGAAGAATGTATTTACCATTGTATGTAACATAGCGTTGTATTATCTGTTGTTTTATTGCCGGATTGTTCCGGTTTGTTTCTATACGCTTGCAAATATACGGATAAATTTGAATAGCCAAAACTTTTTCTCTGTTTTTTTTTTGCCGGAAATCTTGCATCTCTTGTTTTTCTGTTGCAGGGAGAGGACTGTGTGCCTCCGTCGGCCGGAGGCTCTGCGGCACTGCCGGCGAATGTGACGGAAAGGTGGCCTTGCGGAACAAAATCTGTATCTCCAGCCTAAAGATATAAATCTCCAGGCTGGAGGTGAAGAATCTGCCGGGCATTCGCCGGTCTGTTTCCTTCATGTGCCGTGCGTGATGTCCCGCATGGTTCAATCGTTTGCAAATTTTAGTCTGCGGACAATTGCCGTTTGCATAAAAAACAATAACTTCACCCCCGTTTTTTATTGATGGCGTAAAATGGACGATTTGAAAATAAATGACCTTACGGTGCGGGAGCATCTGCTGCGGCTGGCGGCGGAAGGAAACCGCAAATTCACGGAAAGCCTGCATCCGGGCGTTGAGCATATATTAGGTATCCGTGTGCCCGATCTGAGAAACCTGGCCAGGCAGATTGCCAAAAACGACTGGGAACTGTTTCTGGAGAGAGCCGACAATGATTATCTGGAGGAAAGGATGCTTCAGGGGCTGGTGCTCGGTTACATCAAGCCCGATGACGACATCGAGGCATATCTTCATCGGGTGACAAAGTTTGTGTGGGTAATCGAAAGCTGGTCGGAATGCGATGTCTTTCAGTTTGCCGGAGGAAAGGCTTATTTCAGGAAACACCAGGAGCGCATATGGGAATATCTGAAAGAGTGGCTGAAATCGTCGCGGGAGTTTGAGGTGCGTTTCGGTGTCGTGCGCATGATGGAATATTATGTCGACGGGGATCATCTGGATGAAATGTTTGCCTGCTTCGAGCAGATCCGGCAAGAAGGATACTACGTGAAGATGGGAGTGGCATGGGCGCTTTCGGTATGTTTCGTCAAGTTTCCGGAACGGACGATGGAATATCTGAAACATTCTTCGCTGGACAGCGACACTTATAATAAGACATTGCGGAAGATTATCGAGTCGAACCGCGTTCCGGCGGATACGAAAGATCTGATAAGAAAAATGAAGAGGGTGGGCTGAAACGGATTTTCAGGCACAAAGACACGAAGCCGGAAAAGTGCTGTATGCCTTGAATCCGGCATCCTTTTCTGCGGCTTCGTGTTTCAGTGCCTGCCGCTTGTTCATTGGCGCGCTTTCTTCTGTGCGCCTGTCTTTTTGAGTCTGTCGTCACTGCATCCCCGGGATGCGTGCGGGCAGCCTGCGCATCCGTATCCGCAACCCGGATCCTTGCTCTTTTTTCTGAACAGAATCTTGATGTAGTGCCGGAACGCGAATATCACGCATCCGGCAACTATTATATATACCAGTATGTCTTGTAAGTCCATAAGCTTTTCGGTTTAGAACAGGCTGCCTATCTGATAGACAGCGAATGAAACGATCCAGGCAAGAGCCGTGGTATAGAGGGCGGCGAAGGCTGCCCATTTCCAGCTTCCCGATTCCTGCCTGATGGCCGCTATTGTGGCGATGCAGGGGAAGTAAATCAGCACGAACAGCATGTAGCCGTAGGCGGCCAGCGGTGTGATGGGGATGCGTTCGGACAGGTTGATGTTCTCTACATCGTCTTCATTGGTGTAAAGCACGCTCAGTGTGCTTACGACCAGCTCCTTCGCGCCGACTCCCGAAAGGATTCCGATTCCCATCTTCCAGTCGAAGCCGAGCGGCTCGATGGCCGGTTCGATAGCTTTTCCCAAACGTCCGATATACGAGTTTTCCTGCTGTTCGGCGGTTGTGGCGTATGCCTCATGGTTCGGATAGTATCCCAGGAACCAGATGATGATGGAAGCGATCATGATGATGCCTCCCATTTTCTTGAGGTATTGCTTGCCTTTGTCCCAGGTGTGGCGTGCCACAACTTTGGCGGTCGGCATCCGGTAGGGCGGAAGTTCCATCACAAACGGACTGTCGTCGCCTTTCACGATGAATCTGGTGAAGACGCGCGCCATGAGTACGGCCAGCAGGATGCCGATGGCATAGATGGAAAGAAGCACCAGACTGGCTTTGGAGGGGAAGAACGCGCCGATCAGGACCAGGTAGATGGGCAGACGGGCGCTGCACGACATCAGCGGGTTGATGAGCATTGTGACCAGCCGTGCCTTGCGGCTCTCTATGATGCGCGAGGCCATGATTGCAGGAACGTTGCATCCGAAGCCCATGATGAGCGGAATGAACGACTTTCCGTGAAGTCCCATCTTGTGCATGATTTTATCCATGATGAAGGCCGCGCGCGCCATGTAGCCCGAATCTTCCATGAACGAGATGAAGAGGTAGAGCAGCAGGATGTTCGGAAGGAACACGATGACGCCTCCCACACCGCCGATGATGCCGTCGATTACCAGATCTTTCAGCGGTCCGGGCGACATGAAGTGCTCTACTCCTGTCCCGATCAGTTCCACCAGCCATTCGATCCATGCCTGCGGATAGGCTCCGAGCACGAAGGTGGCTTCGAACATGATGTACAGAAAGATGAAGAATATGGGGAATCCCCAGATGCGGTGAGTGACAATGCTGTCGACCACACGGGTGAACGCTTCGGTGTTTGTGTTGGTCTCGGTATAGGTTTCTTTCAGCGCGCCCGAGATGAATGCATACTTGGCATCGGTGATTGCCTGCTCGCTGTCTTCGTTCACAGCCCGCTTCAGCCGCTCCGCTTCCTTGTCGCGCACAGCCAGGATATCCTTGCCGTTTGGCAGCGGGGCTACAACCCTGCTCTCGATGTCCTTGTCGTTTTCCAGGAGCTTGATGGCAAGGAACCGGGTGGAATACTCATGGCGGATATTGTCGTTCTTGCATATTTCCTTTTTCACGGCGTCGATGCTCGCTTCGATTTCCGGCCCGTGGTTGATGTGGATGTGGCGGATGAAGCTCTGGTGGGCGAAAGGGTCTTCCTCTTTCGGGCCTTCATACTTGTGTCCCTGCACGCACTGGTCGTGCCATTCGCGGAACTCGCGCAGCACTTCGTTCTTTATTTCCTTCTTCTGCCCCATGAAGTCGGCTCCTTCATAAAGCCCGATGATGACGTGGAAAAGGTTGTCAACGCCTCTGCCTGTACGGCTGACGGTGGGCACGATAGGCACGCCGAGCAGTTCGCTCAGCCCGTGTATGTTGAGCTTGTTCCCGCTGTGTTCCAGCGCGTCATACATGTTCAGCGCGATAACCATCCGCACGTTCATGTCGATGAGCTGTGTGGTAAGATACAAGTTCCGTTCCAGATTTCCCGCGTCTACGACATTGATGATGACATCGGGGGTTTCTTCTATTATATGCTTCCTGACGTAAAGTTCCTCAGGACTGTAGGCCGAAAGCGAATAGGTGCCCGGCAGGTCTACCAGGCGGAAGTGGTAGCCTTGGAAATCGAAGTGCCCTTCTTTGGCATCGACGGTTACCCCGCTGTAGTTCCCTACGTGTTCGTGTCCTCCCGAGGCAACGTTGAACAGTGAAGTCTTTCCGCAGTTCGGGTTTCCCACCAGTGCCACGTTGATGGTGCGCCGTTTGCCCCGGGCAAGACGCCTCATCGTTTCTTCCGGCACCGGTGTGTTCTGGGTGATCGGCTTCAGAAATGTGTCTTCGTTGTTTTGCGTGCGCGCTTCTTCTTCGCTTACGACTTCAATCATGGCGGCTTCCTGACGCCGGAGCGACACTTCGTAGCCCATGATTTTGTATTTTACGGGATCTTTCAGCGGGGCGTTGAGTATGACTTCTACCGTTTTTCCCTTGATGAATCCCATTTCAATGATGCGCCGGCGAAAGCCTCCGTGACCGAGCACTTTGACAATCATTCCTTTCTGGCCGGTTTCTAATTCAGACAATCTCATGTTTTATTTTTTTAGTTTGGTGCAAAAATAGATTATTGTATCGGTTCATGCAAATTATTTAGATTGTTTTTAAATAAAAGCGGTCCGGTTGCAAGAATCGTTTTTCCCGGACGGCAATTGTGGAGGGAAATTTATATGTTTGCATTATGTTTGAACAAAAAGTAAGTGCATTCATACAAGAAAAGCGCTTGTTCGGTAAAAGCGACAAGGTGCTTGTGGCGTTGAGCGGCGGGGCAGACTCGGTAGCGCTGCTTCGTGTCCTGCTTCGTCTGGGCTATCATTGCGAGGCTGCGCATTGCAATTTCCATCTTCGCGGGGAAGAATCTGTGCGCGATGAGAAGTTTGTCGTTTCGCTGGCTGAAGATTTGGGAGTAAAGCTCCACAAGACAGATTTCGATACGGCGGGCTATGCCTCTGATAAGGGGATATCCGTTGAAATGGCCGCACGTGACTTGCGCTATGCGTGGTTTGCCCGTGTGTCGGAAGCTGTGGATGCGAAAGTGGTTGCGGTGGCTCATCACCGGAATGACAGCGTGGAAACTTTTTTGATGAATCTGGTCAGAGGCACGGGAATAGACGGCTTGCTGGGGATTCGTGCGGTGAACGGAAAGGTGGTCCGTCCTCTGCTTTGCGTGGACAGGGAAGATATATTGGATTATCTGAAATATCTCGGTCAGGATTACGTGACTGACAGTACGAATCTTCAGAGCGAGTTTACGCGCAACAAGCTCCGGCTGGAGGTGATTCCGCTGCTTGAGTCTGTCAATCCGTCGGTTGTCGAAAGCATATCCCGAACGGCTTCTCGGCTGGAGGAAGTGGCTGAAGTGTATCATCGGGCTGTGACCGAAGCCGCAGAGCGTGTGCTGGCAGGAGAAAACATGCTTGACGGAGCTGTTTTGCTGCGTGAGCCTGCCCCCAGATCCGTCTTGCATGAAGTGCTGTATCCGCTGGGGGTAAACGCTTCGCAGCTGGATGATATTTTTTGTTGCCTCCGGCTGGGTGAGTCGGGCAGAATGTTTGAAACTTCCGGGTATGTGTTGGTGACAGATCATGGGAATCTTCGGTGGAGGGTGCGCCAGGAAGATGAACGCATGTTTGTGCTGCGGCATGAGATTATATTGACTGAGGCTCCTTTTGATGTGCCGAAGGACAGAGCGGTGGCTTATCTGGATGCAGACAAGGCCGGAGATGAATTGCTCCTGCGCAAGTGGCGTTCGGGCGACAAGTTCGTTCCGTTCGGCATGAAGGGCTTCAAGTCCGTGAGAAACTATCTGCGGGATTGCAAGAAGTCGCTTTTCGACAAGGAACGGCAGATGGTTGTTTGTGCGGGAAAAGATATTGTATGGCTGGTGGGAGAACGTGCCGACAACCGGTTCAGAGTGACTCCGGAAACACGTAGAATTTTGAAAATGTGGGTGGAACTTGGTTGATTTGTACAAAAAGAAAATGATTGTATTAAAAGATGCAAAAAAAGCTGGCGGAAATATTCAGTTTGAAGCAAATGTGTTTACATTTGAATATGTTTAATTTAAAACGAAAATAAGATTATGAATGAAATTGTTGCAAAAATCAAAGAATTGTATGATTCAATGATGACAGATGCAGATCTGCAGATTGAAAAGGGAAACAAAGCTGCAGGAACTCGTGCACGCAAGGCATCTTTGGAGTTGGAAAAGGCTTTGAAGGAATTCAGAAAGGTTTCTTTGGACGAATCAAAGAAATAAGACTCGTGGTGCATTTTTGTGCAAGAGAAGGAATTGCAGACTTGTTGGTAAAAACATGAAGCAACTCCTTCTTTTTATATATGTGTCTGAAACGGACTGTCTGCATCGGCTGGGAAGAATTTCTTTCAAGCCGTTTTTTTTATTTTTTAAAGAGGAAAGCGTTTCTTTTTGGCCGGAACTTCCTACATTTGTACAAATGTTTTTATCTGGACGATGGTTTTATATGATTTGAAAGACGGTATCGGTTGGGTAGCATGGCTCTGGATGCTGGTGCTGGCCTCATGCAAGTCTTCTGCCAGCCGACTGAACGACGAAAAGGTCGATTCGCTGAATTGTCTTTCATATGAAATGCGCTATAAAAACCTTGAAGAAGCTTCCCGTCTGGCGGACCAGGCATGGAAGCTGGCCGTAGAGGGAGGATCTGCAAAGAAGGCGGAGGCCTTGAACAACCGCGCTTTCTGCGCATTCATGCGGATGGATTTCGAACGCGCCGCTTCGCTTTACAAACGTGCGACTGATGCAGGAAGAAATGAAATAGAGCGTCTGGTCGCAGATGTGGGAATGATGAAAATCTGCCAGCGTACTTCGATGAACAAAGAGTTCTATGATTATAGAAACAGTGCGCTTAATCGCATCCGGCGCATTCGGGAGGAAGGCAGGCTTCAGGATGAGAGATTGCAGAAACGTTTCGATTATGCTCTGTCCGAATTCTATATCGTTTCAGGAGTCTATTATTATTATCTGGACCAGGAAGCCGAGGCTTTGGCTTCCATTGATTCCATTCCGCTCAGCTCGTTGCGCAACGACCGAGGGCAATGGCTGTATTATATGTATATGCGAGGGTCGGGAGGAATGTATCAGGCACCGACACGTGAAGAAACGGTGCTTGGAGAGTTCTCGTATCTTGTAGAATGTTTGCAGGCAAGCTCTGATAGCGGTTATATTTACTTTGAAGCCAATGCGTTGCAGGCTATGGCCGAGATGCTCAACTTCAGGAGGAACCGGCAGTTGTTGGTCCGGGAAAGGGCGGGACTGCTGCGTATGGTCAATCCGGAAGAACTCTCCGTCGATAGCTTGCCTTTGCGTTTTGCCCGTCATGCCCTGAAGCTTTTCAAGGAGTATGGCGACTGGTATCAGATATCGGGGACATACCGCACGATTGCCACTTATTACAATTATTCGGGACAGTCGGAAAAGGCGCTTCCCAATTTGCAGACAGCATTGGATTATGTGAACCTCCATCATGAGAGGTATTATCATTGTGAGGATACAACCGACCGCCTGCGTACCTTTATTCCCAATGCGGCTTCTTCGATCGAGCTGAAGTGGATTAATGAGGAGGGAATCAAGACTGTTCCGGAATGGGTCGCACGATTGCGTGAACAGTTGAGCCGGAGCTATTCGGCCTTGGGCATGAAGGCCGAGTCTGACTATAACCGGAATATTTATCTGGATATTCTTGACTATACCCGTCAGGACAAGGAACTTGAAAGCCGTTACGTCGCGCTGGAGCGTGAGGGAAGGCAGTTGAATGTGCTTCTGGTTATGGTTATCGGCGGGCTGTTCGCGTTTGCCTGCCTGTTTGTGGTGCTTAACCGTTATTGGAGGAAGAAGAATCTTGCTTATGTGGAAAGGCTGAAGCAGGTGCTTTTGCTTTGCCAGCATATTACAGGCTCTGTTCCTGCCGATGCTGTATCGCAGGACGAGGTGGCTTTGGCTGTGTCTGAAACATTGCGGAAAGGTCTGGATGCGATGTTCGGAGTGTCTGACTTGCAGATATGTCTTGCAGATATGGACGGTGAAGAGGCTGTCCCGGACGATGACAGGACAGTTCGTTCGTTCGCTTTGGTTTCTCCGGGAAAGACAGTTCAGGTAGGTACGTTGCGGCTCTTTCTTTCTGCCGCACTGCATAAAGAGGATATGGCTTTGTTGAATCTGCTTCTGCCTTATGTGGCGTGGACCATTGAAAACGGATTGAATCTTGTTTCGCTTGACGATGAGAAGAAACAGCTCGAGAAAGAGCAGTATATCCACAGACAGCATCTGATTGACAACAAATGCAGAAATGAAGTGAAGAAGGCTTGCCTTTCGATCGTAACGGGCATACTTCCGTTTATTGACCGGATGGTGAACGAGATCCGGAAACTTCGGACAGAGGCATTTCGGCAGAATGATGAGGTCAGCCGGATGAGGCTGGACTATATAGGCGAACTGGCTGATAAGATCAATGAATACAACGATATTCTGGCTTTGTGGATTAAACTGCGCCAGGGAACGCTGAGTCTGAAGATTGAGAATTTCGCCTTGCGGGATTTGTTTGCCGTGGCAGCCAAGGGACGGCGTTCGTTTGAAATGAAACATCTGCAGCTTGTTGTAAAGGATACGGATGCCGTTGTAAAGGCAGACAAGGCCTTGACATTGTTCATGATCAATACCTTGGCGGACAATGCCCGGAAATATACGCAGGAGGGAGGACACGTTGAACTTAAAGCGGACGAGGGCGAAAACTATGTGGAAGTGTCGGTTACCGATGACGGCCCCGGACTTTCTGAGAGTGACATCCATCGGATTCTCGATGAGAAGGTTTATGATTCAAGTGTTATAGGCATGGATACGGCGTCGGACGTGTCGCAGCTTCACAAGCAGAAAGGCCATGGGTTCGGCTTGATGAACTGCAAGGGCATAATCGAGAAGTACCGCAAGACGAATAAGGTGTTTGATGTGTGCCTGTTCCGCATTGAAAGTGCTCCGGGAAAGGGAAGCCGTTTTTACTTTCGTTTGCCGAAGGGAATCAGCCGCGCGCTGTTGGCTGCAGGTATGGTTTGTGCTGTAGGGCTGGGAGCTTGTTCTAAGGCTACGTCGGGAACTGTTTCGGCCGCCGCGGATCCATTGCATGTGTCGCATTATGACAGCCTGCTTGCGATAGCTAATGATTACGCCAACTGGGTGTACGACTGCAATGTGAATGGGGACTACCAGACTGCCATCCGGCTGGCCGACAGTGTGCTGTACTTTATGAACACGCACTTTCTGGAATATTCGGGACGGAAATCGCCTTTGCTGTCTTTGTACGATACGGATGAAGCGGGTGAACTTACGTGGCTTGCCAACCGTTTTGATACGGATTATTATATATTGCTTGATGTGCGGAATGAAGCGGCGGTCGCTTCTTTGGCATTGAAGGATTTTCGTCGTTACCGTTATAACAATGCGGCTTACGTTTCGCTTTACAAGCGTTTGAGCCGTGATTCGTCATTAGAGGAATACTGTCTTCAGATGCGTCAGTCGGCAGGAAACAAACTGATAGCCTTGTCGATATTCGTCATCATCGTTCTGGGGTGCTTCATCGCCTATTATGTGCTGTATTTCCGCCGCCGTTTCCGCTACCGTTACAATATGGAGCAGGTTTTTGCCGTAAACAAGGCAGTGTTTTCCGCTTCGCTGAATGCCGAAGGAAATAATGTCGCTTCTGATGTGCTGGATGCGATGTTTGTTGAAATGAATGAATTGCTTCCGCTGGAGAATCTGGCCTTGGCTGTAATGGATGAAGAAACTCACAGTCTGAGATTTACGTGCCGCCAGAAGGCGGACGGTGAGGACTGGGAGGAATATTTGCGGAAATGCTACAAGACGGGCAAGCCATCATGGGTCAGAGAAGGCGGTTGGAGCTGCCTGCCTTTGTGGATAGAGGCCGGAGGCGACTCGCGCTGTATCGGCGTGCTGGCTTTGAAGGCCGAACGTTCCGATATCCGTGAAGAAGACAGGCTGCTGGTTGAACTGGTCTGCAATTATCTGGCAGTCATCTTGTATAATACCATAGTGCAGGTCAGCCGCAAGTGCCGCGACATCGAACTGGCTCAAGATGAGGCCCGACGGGTTCTTTTTGAAGAAAACCAGCTTCACGTTCAGAATATGGTGCTTGATAATTGCCTTTCTACAATCAAACACGAAACGGTTTATTATCCGAATCGTATCTTGCAGATGGTAAACCGCTTGGGCGAAATGGACGGAATGGAGAAGAAGGCGGTGCTGGATGATATGGCGGAGCTGGTGGAATATTATAAAGATATCTTTACGCTGCTGGCATCGTGTGCCGCCCGCCAGTTGGAAGAAGTGACTTTCCGGCGTATGGAAGTTGACATGAAAGCGTTGGCTGACGAGGGAATGAAATACTTCAGCAAGCTGATGCGTAAGCAGGATTTTGCCGTGGAGCTGACGGTTGAATCGCAACCTCTTTGCGCTACAGGTGATCCCGTGCTGTTGCTCTTCCTCCTGCAAAACCTGATAGACGAAGCCGTGCGCGTGCGGATGCCGGGGCATCTGAAACTGATAATCCGTCAGGATGGCGATTTCGTGCGGACTGACTTTATCGACAGCCGGCGCGAGATGACTCCGGAAGAACTGAACGGTCTTTTTTATCCCGACAAACGGAGAATGTGCGGCGGAGCCGATGGGATGACTTTGACCGGGACAGAATACCTTGTTTGCAAGCAGATTGTTCGTGATCATGATGAGTTTGCAGGAAAGAGAGGCTGCCGTATAAACGCTTGTCGGGCAGAGGGCGGTGGATTTGCAGTATGGTTCACTGTACCATTCCGAAGGAAGAACAAATGAAAACAGACAGAATTTGCATAATATGGATAAATTTAAAGTGATTATTGTTGAAGACGTAAAACTCGAGTTGAAAGGAACTGAAGAGATTTTTCGTCATGAGATACCCAATGCTGAAGTTATAGGGACAGCTATGACCGAAGCAGAGTTCTGGACGCTGCTTGAAGCGAAGACGCCCGATATGGTGTTGCTCGATCTTGGACTGGGAGGCTCGACTACAATCGGTGTTGAAATATGCTCCCGTCTGCATCGGGAACGTCCGGAACTGAAAGTGCTTATCTTTACGGGCGAGGTGCTCAATGAGAAACTTTGGGTCGACGCGCTTAATGCGGGGGCGGTGGGTATCATCCTGAAAACCGGTGAACTGCTTACAGCAACCGATGTGCAGGCTGTTATGGACGGCAAGCGCTTGGTATTCAATTATCCGATTCTTGAGAAGATCGTAGAGCGTTTCAAGCAGACGGTTGAAGCGGAACAGCGCAGGCAGGAAGCGATTGTGGATTATGATATCGACGAATATGACGAACGCCTGCTTCGTCATCTGGCATTGGGGTATACGAAAGAAATGATCACAAACCTCAAAGGCATGCCGTTTGGGGTCAAGTCGATAGAGAAGCGTCAGAACGAGCTTGTCAACCGCCTGTTCAAGCCCAGCGAACGTACTGGCGTAAATGCCTGCCGGCTGGTGACACGGGCCTTCGAACTACGTATTTTGGATATCGATAACCTGGAGCCTGACGATGAATAGAAAATCCTTGTTGCATCCGGCCGCTTGCTTTTTCCTGCTCACGGTGCTTGTTGCGTTTATGTCGTGGGTAGGCACTGTTTACGAGTGGGAGGGGGTGAAAAGTCTGTTCAGCGGCGAAGGCCTGCGCTGGATGCTTCATTCTGCGGGCAAGCTTTATGTCTGTTCGGAGATTGTTCCTGTCGTGCTGGTCCTGTTTCTCGGCTGCGGCTTGTTCTTTCATTCCGGTCTTTGGAGAATCTGCCTGAAGTTTTTCAGGCATAAAGCTTCTGTTTCGCATAAGGAACGTCATGCCTTGTTTGTGTCTGTGTCTTTTTTCCTTGTTTATTTTTGTGCGCTTGCTGTTCTTGCGTGGGGACCGTGGAATCTGGTGCGGAGCGTGAGCGGCACGCTTTCCGGGTCGTCGTTCGAGGAGGGCATCTGGTGTCTGATATCATTGGGAATCGGCCTGGCATCGGTTGTTTACGGTTTCTCTTCCGACACTTATGTGTCCGACCGTGATATTGTCCGGGGCATGGCTTTTCTGTTTGCGCGGAAGGCCTCATACTTTGTCACTTTGTATTTTGTCCTTCTGTTTTTTGCCTGTCTGGACTATTCCGGCATGGCAAGAGCTGCCGGGGTGTCCGATGATGTGACGGAAGGTCTGTGCTGGATTGTCTGCATATTGCTGTTGGGGAGGAGCGGTTGACGCGCTTTTGTTGGTTACGAGATGACAGTTTCCGGATTTCGTTTAAAGACGGCGGAAAATGAATGGTTGCACATCAGATTCTGTATCTCCAGCCTAGAGATACAAATCCCCAGCCTGAAAATACACGTCTTTAGGCTAAAGATGCATATCTCCAGGCTGGAGATGAATGTATTTATGCCTCCGCCGGCGTATCTCACTGTCGGAAGAGGCTGTTTCTGTCAGCCGGCGGAACCGGGGTTTTTCATGACCAGCTTCACTGCGGCCCAGTTGCGCTTCTCGCGGTGGTGCACGAACTCCATTCCAAGGCTTTCTCCTTTTTCGCGGATGGCAGGGATGTCTTCCACATAGAAGCCGCTCATGTAGATTTCAGAGCCTGGATGCATGCAGGCGGCATAGGCCGGCAGGTCGTTGAGCAGGATGTTCCGGTTGATGTTGGCGATGATCACGTCAAACGGTTTCCGTCCTTTCAGCAGGGATGCGTCCCCCAGTTCTACCGTAATGTTTGAGATGCGGTTCAGGGCGATGTTGTCGCGCGAGTTGTTCACACACCAGTCGTCGATGTCGATGGCGGTTACGGGATCGGCCCCTCTCATGCTGGCAAGTATGGCGAGGATGGAAGTTCCGCACCCCATGTCGAGCACCGATTTTCCGCTGAGGTCTGCGTCCAGCAGCTCGGCTATGATGGAGCTGGTGGTTTCGTGGTGTCCTGTGCCGAAAGCCATCTGCGGGTTGATGACAATGTCATATTCCGCCTTCGGATAATCTTTGTGGAAAGTGCTGTGGATGACGCACCGGTCGCTGATGACAATCGGCTGGAAGAAATTCTTTTCCCATTCCTCGTTCCAGTCCTTGTCTTCCGGTTCGTCGATGGTATAGGTGATTGCCGTGCCGGGAATGGGAAAGTTTCCTACGGTCTGCTTCAGCGTGTCTTCGTCGAACAATGCCTGCTGTATATAGGCCTTCATGCCCTTTTCGCATTCAACAAAACTCTCGAATCCGATGTCGGCTGCAAGTGCCGACAGTACATCGGTGGCCGTTTCACTGTACGGCTGCACATTAAAGGTTACTTCAAAATATTTCATACGTATATCGCGGGTTTAGTGTGGCGGAACATGGTTCCGCCGGATCGTTGTTTGTCCGTGCACAAAGATACAGCTTTTAGGGAAATCCCTATGCGGAAATAGGGATTTCCTGCTTGCAGACTCCGAATAACTTCCTAAATTTGTATCAGAATAAAAAGGGGAATTATAAAATTAAGGCGATATGATGAAAAGTAGAATATTTGCTTCGCTGCTGTTGGCCGGCTTTCCGTGGCTGGTGATGGCTCAGAGTAACGACGACCTTTATTTCGTTCCGAAAAAGAAGACGGAAGCGAAGAAGGAAGCCGCCGCTCCGGTTGAGAGGACGGTGGCGGTTCCGAAACAGTCGTCGAACACAACTGTGTATGCGGCTCCGGGATCTACGGTTGTAGTGAAGGATGCTGCTGGAAAGATGCGCGATGTAGACGAGTACAACCGGCGTTATACTTCGCGCGACAATACGTTCAGCTATCGGAATGATACCTTATATATCGAGGAGAAGCCCGTTGGCGAGCGTGGAGAATGGGTGAACGGTTTCGAAGGTTCGCAGGATGACTATGAATATGCCATGCGGATCGTCCGCTTCCGCAGCCCGGCGTATGCCATTCCGGTCAGCAGTCCGCTGTACTGGGACGTGGTATACGGCACTTTCCCTTCGTGGGACTGGAACGTATACGATGACGGGCTTTATGCTTATGTATTCCCGACCTATTCCAATCCGCTGTGGTGGGACTGGCGCTGGAACTGGAGCATAGCCGGTCCGCGCTGGGGCTGGGGATGGAGCTGGTACTCTCCGTGGTATTACAGCAGCTGGTATTCTCCATACTGGTACGGCGGCTATTGGGGCGGCTGGTACGGCGGCTGGTATGCAGGCTACTGGGGCGGCTGGCATCACCATCACTATCCTTATTACGGATGGGGAGGCGGCTGGCGCGGAGACTACACCGACTACCGTCCGTCAAGGTATCAGCGGGCTGGAACTTCGGTGACGCGCCGTTCTTCAGGTGGAACTGTCTACGGCGTGCGTCGCCCTTCGGAAAATATCGCTTCGGGTCGGGGCGCTTCTTCCGTGCGCCGTTCTTCAATAGGACGCGTCGTGCAGGGATCGTCTGGAACAAGGGGTGAGGTGAATTCCGTGCGTTCAGGAAGAACTGCCATTCGCGGACGGGGAGAAACGGTTACGGGAACACGTGCCGGATCGCGTTCACAGGGCGTATATACGCGTCCGAGTATGGGAGTGGACCGCAGCGGCTCTACTTATAACCGTCCGAGCAGCACCCGTCGCAGCGTAAATTACGGGAATCAGAGGAATTATAACACGAATACACGCAGCAGTTATCAGAACACTTCCCGTTCCAGCAGTTTCAGCCGGGGCAGCGGCAGTAGCTTCAGTCGTGGTTCTGGCGGAGGCAGAAGCGTAACTCGCTCTTCAGGCGGCGGAGGCGGCCGCAGAAGATGACGTGCATAATGAATGAACTGAAAAAACATGGAAGAAAATGAAAAATAGAATATATTCTTTGGGAGTGGCCTTCATGGCGGTATCGTCCGCCATGGCCCAAACTCAATATGATGCGGCCCGTATTTCGGGATCTGAGTTGAACGGTACTGCGCGTTTTGTCGGCATGGGCGGGGCAATGGGTGCTCTGGGAGCGGACATTTCTGTGATAGGGACAAATCCGGCAGGTATCGGCCTGTTCAGAAGCCACGATGTGTCTGTGTCGTTCGGGTTCAATAAAAATATGACCGAGAGCACCTTGGAAGGTACGGTGCTGAAAGATGACCGCACACGTGCCTCGTTTGATCAGGCCGGCATCGTATACAGCTCGAAGATAGGCAACAAGACCAGCCTGCGTTATCTGAACTTTGCTTTCAATTATCATAAGGTGGCCAACTTCAACCGTCTGTTCTCCTCGGGAGGGAGCTTGAACGGCTCGTCGCTGACATGGCAGATGTGGAGCATGATGGTGGGAACAGGGGCATATACTAAGCAGGACAGTTACAACGCCCTTCTTGACGCAGAAAACCCCTATACTTCATCTAATTATTATGGCACTCCGTTCCTTGGTTCGATGGGGGTGCGTACCGGTCTGGTGGATGATGTGACAGACGACAGCGGTTTCTATATGATGGGCTGGAACGGTGCCAGCGGCGAGTATTACAGCCGTGAAGAAGGGGGCATCAATGCTTATGACCTGAATGTTTCGTTCAACGTGCAGGACCGTTTCTATTTCGGACTGACATTGGGCATCTATGACATCAACTATAACCGCTATTCGTCGTATTATGAAAATATTCTTGATGACAACGGGAACGATAACGGTGGCTTTACCTTGAATAACTGGTATAGTGCCGACGGAACAGGAGTCGACTTGAAGTTTGGAGCTATTATCCGTCCGTTCGAGTATTCTCCGTTCCGCATCGGTCTGGCAGTGCATACTCCTGTGTGGTATTCTGTGACCGACCGCTATCATGCTTCGTTGAGTACGGATGTGTTGGCTATGCCTCAACCATATACAGAGAATCTTTCGGACTATTTTTCTGGGGGAAGCTATGTGTGGGAGTACCAGATGAATACACCGTGGAAAGTGAATGTAAGCATGGGTACAACCGTCAGTGATGTCTTGGCTATCGGTGCGGAATACGAATATGCGGCATACGGTTCGGTGAAGTTCCAGGATCTGGACAATTATGATCTCACTTCCTCCAATGAAGCTGTAGACAAATACTTGAAGGATACGCATACTTTCCGTGTCGGGATGGAAGCCAAGTTCTCTCCCGCATTCAGTTTCCGTGCAGGGTATAATTATGTGACTTCACCGATTAAGGACAATTCTGCCCGTTATGTTCCGAATCTGGTCACGAACTATGCAGATCAGATTATTTTTGATGAAACACGCACGGATCCGGAGTACCATAATCTGAAGGCACGCAACACTGTGACTTTGGGACTTGGATATAGAGGCTCGGCTTTCTATTGCGATGTGGCATATAAATATGATTTCTATAAGTCGGATTTTTATATGTTTGACGACTATCGCTTTTCCGATGACGGAAACTCGATTGTAGGGCGTAATTCTGCAGCGAAAGTTAACCACAACCGTCATCAGCTGCTGTTTACTTTAGGCGTACATTTTTAAGCGAAATACATATTGTAGAAAAGACTGAAGCCGCAAAGTTCAGAAGAGATTCCGGACTTTGCGGCTTTGTTCTTTGGTGCGCCCTGTTTCTTACAGCTTGTTCAGAATGCGGTCCATCACCCAGTTGGTCGGCGTGGCACTGATGCCGTCACACGTGCAGATGGCTTTGCCTTGGAGGTGTTCTACCACCGCTTTGATCAGCGGGAGCTGTACGTGCGGCGGGTTGGGCGGCAGAATCTCTTCACGTCCCCTTTCCGTGTGAAGCGCTATCGGTTCGTAGGTGAAGACAGAGAAGCAGATCATTCCCTTGTCGCCGATTATCTCAATGCGGTCTTCTTTTGCCGATTCATGGGCGACAAAGCACCACGAGCCCGATCCGGGAAGTCCGGAGTCGAACTTGAAGCATGCGCTGATGGTGTCTTCAGCTTCATACAGTCCGCCCCGGTTGCTCTTGTAGCCTTCCGCTTCAAGAATGCAGCCAAACATGTCCTGCAACAAGTCCAGCTGATGAGGGGCAAGGTCGTAGAAGTAACCGCCTCCTGCGATGTCGGGCTGCACGCGCCACGGCAGGTTCGTTTTGTTGTAGTCAAGATCGCGCGGAGGTTGGGCGAAGCGGATCTGTATATTGATTACATTGCCGATTTCTCCTTCCTCAACCAGCTGGCGCACTTTCTGGAAGTAGGGCAGATACCTCCGGTAATACGCCACAAAGCACGGCACGCCCGTTTCCTTGGAGATGCGGTTGATGCGTGTGCAGTCTTCGTAGCTGGCGGCCATCGGCTTTTCGATATACACCGGCTTTCCTGCTTTCATGGCCATGATGGCGAATGTGGCATGCGACGAAGGGGGAGTCGCTATGTAGATTGCGTTTACATTTTCGTCCCCGATAAGTTCCTGGGCATCGGTATACCAGTTTGGGATGTCGTGCCGCATGGCGTACGACTTTACCTTTTCTTCTTCCCGGCTCATCACCGCCACAACCTTCGATCCCTCAATCATGTTGAATGCGGGGCCGCTCTTCTTCTCTGTCACTTCACCGCAGCCGATGAAGCCCCAGTTTACGTTCTCAAGTATTCTCATAGGCCTGAAAGTTTAGTTGAAATATTTTTTGTACAGTTTTTTGTATTTGTCCGTTTTCATGTATCTCTCCAGCCAGTTGTTCAGCGTGTCGAGGAGGACGGGCGAATGCTTGTTTACTCCCCATGCGTAAAACTGGGTGAATCCGATATCTTTGCTGATGTCCAGGTTCGGGAATGCGGCAAGTGAGGCCGAAGCGATGTTTTCGTCGCATACGGCATAGTCGATGTCGCCCGCCGAAACCATTGCCAGCAGCTGTTCGGGACCGTAGTCTTTCACTTGTCTGATATAGATGGTATCCGCGATTTCATTGATGAGGTTATGGATGCGCAGCAGTCCTGGAGAGCCTTCTATGATGTGCAGCGTTTTGTGTCCCAGCTCCAGCTGGCTGTTGATATAGAGACTGTCTTTTCCTTCTTCTTTCTTCCGCTGCACCAGCACCTGCTTGCTTAGCAGGATGTGTTTTGTGAAAAGCAGCGAGTCTTTGAACTGGGTGGTAACCACCGTTCCTGTTGCCAGAATGTCATATTTCCCTTTGACTATTCCTTCCAGCCTTTCCTCAAAGCTCATTTCCGGAGTAACCGAAAGCTTCAGCTTCTTTTCTTCGGCAAATGCGTTTAGCAGTTCATAGTCGAATCCGTCGATGGTGTCTTTGTCCACGTGGTAGCTGATGGCGTTGTATTCTGTTACGGCGTTCAGTGCTCCCGCTTCCATTATTTCCGGATAATCTCTCGGGGCGGTCTGCTCTTTTGCATCCTTCTTTTCACTGATGAGTCCGCCTATGATGAGCAAGACGACAATTCCGCCTGCTGCCAGATAATATGTGTGTTTCCTTAGCATGAATGTAGAGGGTTGTTGGCGTTAGTCGAAGAAATTCCACGAGATTCCGATTTTCAGGATACGGGGATTCAGCGGATAATGCGGGATATAGAAGTAGCTCTTGTCGCCGTCGCGCTGAAGCAGGTTATACATCTGCACAAAGATTCTTGTCCGTTTCAGGTGCAGGTTGATATATCCGTTAATCATCGGATAAGCTCCCAGCTTGTATCTGGTATCGCGGTTTTGCAGATAGAACTGCCCGATCGCAGGCGCATAGTCGGGCGCATAGTATTGGGTGAAATACCTCAGATCGGCTCCCATTTCTATGTTGAGCACCTTTTTTGCCAGAGCAAACTTGATGTACAGGTTGTGGTAAAGCACGAGTTCCGGCAGCGGGAGCACGTCTGCATTGCTTGTTTTCTGATAGGTCACTTCGTTGTCCAGATGAAGGATTCCCAGCTTGAAGTCCTGCCTCAGGGTTGCGCTGAACACCTGGATGCTTCCCGAATGCTGCCGGACGGCCATGTCATTCTTGTAGCTCACATCTCCGTTCTCGGCGGTGTATTTTACGGAAGCATTGTCCAGGTATGTATAGTTGGTTATGTTTTCCACTCCGGCTTTCAGCTGGGTGCGCCAGTGGTCTATGCTCAGCTTCCCTTCGATGCGGGTGCGCATTATTTTCGACAGGTCATTGTCCCACCAGTAGTGTTTGGAATGGAAATGACGGAAGTAGAAAGTCGGATTCAGGTTTTTGATGTATGCGTTGGCCTCCAGTCTTACAGTGTCGTTGAAGAGGCGGAAATTTAAGTCCCCGTTTCCCTCCACCGTGAACTGTCCGGCATCTTCGCCCAGCATCGCGATTTCTCCTGTCACATTGTAGTGGAAAGTCTTTCCCTGCTGCTTGATCAGCTGTCCGCCGATTGACAGCACATTCTCCTTGTGTGCGGTAGCGATTCGCTGTCTCGGATTTCCGGTGATGGTGTCCGTCATGGTGAAGCTGCGGTGTTCAAAGCTCATGAAAGCGGTAAGCCCTGCTTTTGCCCACTTGTTGAAACCTTCGCGCAGGGCAATCCCCACCGTATTCTTGATGGAGAAATGGCGGGTTACGTCCAATGAGTCGGCTCCCAGATAGTTGTGCTCGAAATAATCGTTGTTCTGGCTTACATCGTATGACACGTATTTTCGGCGGTCTACATCCACCTTGACACTATGGATGAAGCTCGTTACCGGGACAAACACCTGCTTGGTGACCGTATCGTTTTCCTGCGTCACGTCGCGGTAGAACCCCAGGTTGTAGCGGTGTGTCAGAAACGCATGGTAGCCTGTGTTGTTGTTCCAGACGTCAGCCAAGTTGGTGGGGATGTTGTAGGTTTCGTATGTGCGTTCTCCCTCCGCCATTTCCAGCGGGTTCGTTACGTATCTGTCGTCCGTTATACCTCCGTTTTCGGCCACCTTCAGGTTTTCGTTGATGAAGTTGAAATGCATTTCGTACTGGTCGCCGTGGTAGTATGCGAAGAGGTTTCCGTTGAAAAGGGCGGTCGACTGGTTCTGATATTTTCCTCGTCCGTACGTATAGTCGATGTCGAATCCGAATCCCAGGCGTTTGTTTACGTTTACGGCAAAGTAAGCCTTGAACCTTTCTTCTCCATACCTGCCGTCACCCTGCTTGTAGTAAGTGAGGTTGGTGAAGGGCGACTTTGTGTTGGTGTAGATGATGTCGCTCGGCTTGCGTACCGTGAAGTCGTACGGGTCATAGAAAAAGAACTGGCTCGGATCCTTGCGTTCGAAGAATACGTGCGAGATGCGCGGCGCTCCCAGGTTTCCCAAAAAAGAATAGTGTCCGGTGGGACCTCCGGTGTCGTTGGTGTTCTGGAATCCGTGCATCAGTGTGTCTACAGGTACGGGTGTCCTTTCTCCGAACCTTTCTTCAATCTTCCATGCATGGAGTCCGATAGGTATCGTGTTGGCATCTATGACAGAAGTAGTGTCAATAGGATTTCCGTTCCGGTCATACTGGTTGCTGTTGAGGCCGGAAGCAGATGTGCCGTACTGACTGTATTGGTTTTGTATCATGTTCTGCGCAACAAGATTGCCGCACAAGAGGATGAGTATCGCTGCAAAAAGTATCTTTTTCATAACGGGACAAAGATACAATAAAAATGCGAAAAGATAAGAGTGGCAGTCAAAAAACAAGTTAAGCCGGAATGATCGGCCGGATTCTGGCATGGAGCCGCGTTGCGATTGTCAGGCGGCCGTGCGCAGAAACACGGAGCTTCAGGGATTTATGCGGATGAGCATCCGGCATTTTCTCTGCGGCTCCGTGTCTGTTTGCCTTGTCTGCGGTCTGTTTCCTTTATTTTTCCACCTCCCTGATGATGTCCATGCCGATTTTTACGGCCTCTTCGTTCATCGGGATCAGGTGGTGGTGTCTTTCGGGAAGCGTCTTGTAGAGTGCTTTGACCACGCTTTCGACAGACACGACCGGACGGATTTTCAGCAGACCGCCCAGCACGATCATGTTGAACGTCTTGGCCATCTTGCGTTCGTTCGCTTCGTCCATGGCGTCAATGCGGAACACGCGGATGTCTTTGCGTGTGGGAGGGTTGATGATTCCGTATCCGTCATATATCAGTACGCCGCCCGGTTTCACCTTGCTCTCGAATTTGGCCAGCGAGGGCTGGTTCAGGATGATTGCGGTGTCGTATTTGCTGAGAATCGGAGAGGAGATGCGCTCGTCGCTTATGATGACGGTCACGTTGGCCGTACCTCCGCGCTGTTCCGGTCCGTATGCCGGCATCCATGTCACCTCCTTGTTTTCCATCAGTCCCGAATAGGCGAGAATCTTTCCCATGGAAAGCACTCCCTGTCCGCCGAAGCCGGCTATGATAATTTCTTCTTTCATACGATTCAGGATTTATTTGGTTTCAGTTGTATCTTTCAAGTCGCCCAGCGGATAGAACGGGAACATGTTCTCTTCCATCCATTTGTTTGCCTTTTCCGGAGTCATCTTCCATCCGGAGCTGCATGTCGAAACGATTTCCACGAGGCTTGAGCCTTTTTCCTGCATCGAGCTTTCGAAAGCTTTGCGGATGGCCTTTTTCGCCTTGCGGATGGCTCCTACCGACTGCACCGACTGGCGGGTCACGTAGCAGGTCCCCTGCAGGGTGGCTGCTATTTCGGTCATCTTCAGCGGATAGCCGTGCACTTCCGGGATGCGTCCGTAAGGGCAGGTTGAAGTCTTCATGCCCAGCAGCGTGGTCGGAGCCATCTGTCCGCCGGTCATTCCGTAGATGGCGTTGTTGATGAAGATGATGGTGATGTTTTCGCCGCGGTTCAGCGCATGGATCGTTTCCGCCGTTCCGATGCAGGCAAGGTCACCGTCGCCCTGGTAGGTGAACACCAGCCGGTCGGGCCACAGGCGTTTGATGGCGGTGGCCAGGGCAGGGGCGCGTCCGTGGGCGGCCTCCTGGCAGTCGATGTCGAGATAGTTGTACATGAACACGGCGCAGCCCACCGGACTGATGCCGACAGCCTTTTCGGCCATCCCCATTTCTTCGATCACTTCCGCAATCAGCTTGTGCACTACTCCGTGGCTGCATCCCGGACAATAGTGCATAGGGTTATCGTTCAGCAGCCGAGGCTTCTGATAAACCAGGTTCTCGGGCTTCATTATATCTTCTTTAGTCATAATGTTCTTCTCCTTCTTCTTTTAATTTTGTCTTTTTGCAAGAAACGCAGTACATACTCTGCCATTTTGATGACGATTGAAACCATACATACATAGATGTACAGGAAAGGATAGTCCTCGCTTGCGGTGAAGAAAAGGACAATGGAGGCGGCGGCTCCGACCATGAACAGAATGTTCAGTATGTTTCTAATCAGTTGGATGTTCATGTCACTGCTTGTTTATCAGTTGGGTCTGGATTGCTTCAATCACCTCGTCCGGATCGGGAACGATGCCGCCCAGACGGCCGAAATGTTCAACCGGAACCTTGCACTCGACGGCCAGCTGCACGTCTTCAATCATCTGTCCGCTGTTGAGTTCCACCACCAGTATGCCTTTCACCTGTCCGGCTCTTTCCTTGATGGCTTTGCCCGGGAAGGGCCAGAGCGTGATGGGGCGGAGCAGTCCTACCTTGATGCCCATTTCGCGTGCGTGCTCCATTGACTTCTGCGCGATGCGCGCGCACGAACCGAAGGCGACGATCAGGTATTCGGCATCTTCGCAGTGGATTTCTTCGTAGCGGGCTTCCTTCTCCTGGATTTCCGCATATTTGGCCTGAAGATGCAGGTTGCGCTGTTCCATCACGGCCGGGTCGAGTTCGAGCGAAGTGATGATGTTCGGCTTGCGTCCCTTGCATCCGGTTGATGCCCACGGGCATTGCGCGATCACTTCCTCTTCGGTGCGGCGCGGGCGGGGTGCCGGAAGCACCACTTTCTCCATCATCTGCCCGATTACTCCGTCGGCAAGGATCATGGCCGGGTTGCGGTATTTGAATGCCAGCTTGAAGGCAAGGTCAACGAAGTCGGCCATTTCCTGCACGGATGCCGGAGCCAGCACGATAAGCCGGTAGTCGCCATGCCCTCCGCCCTTTGTGGCCTGGAAATAGTCGGCCTGGCTTGGCTGGATTGTGCCCAGTCCCGGCCCTCCGCGCATCACGTTCACCACGAGGCAGGGCAGCTCGGCGCCTGCGATGTAGGAGATTCCTTCCTGCTTCAGGCTGACACCCGGACTTGAAGACGAGGTCATTACCATCTTTCCGCTTCCTGCGCCTCCGTATACCATGTTGATTGCCGCAACTTCACTTTCGGCCTGGAGGACGACCATTCCGGTCGTTTCCCACGGCTTCAGCTCGGCAAGAGTTTCCAATACTTCCGATTGGGGAGTGATAGGATATCCGAAGTAACCGTCCACGCCGATGCGTACAGCCGCGTGCGCGATGGCTTCGTTACCTTTCATTAAAACGACTTCTTCTGTCATAGTTCTTTTCTTTTTTGTAGTTGATTCTATTCTTCACACTTTGCTCTGTAGACGGTCAGACATCCGTCGGGGCACACGATGGCGCATGAAGAGCATCCGTTGCAGGTGTCTTCCACTACCTGCTGGACAAAATTATATCCTTTCTGATTAACTTTCGGGGTGAGTGACAATACGTGGAGCGGGCAGGCAACCACACAGAGGTTGCATCCTTTGCACCGTTCGGTATTCACAACGACCACACCTTTCATTTTAGCCATAAGTCTTACGTATCTTTATTGATTAAACATGTCTTTGTTGTAGAAGCTGAGGATGTCGAGCGCCATGTCGCGCGCTTCAGCCGCAGGGCTTTCGGGATCCAGGGCGATAGCCTCCTGGTAATTGTTGAGCGCGCCCTGCCAGTTGCCCAGCTTGCGGTAAGCATTTCCCAGAAGGTAATAGGCTTCGGCATTCGTTTCGGGCGAAACGGCCATAATCTCCCTCAGCCTGATGATGGCTCCGTCCACGTCGCCGTCGTTGATTTGTCGCTTGATTCTTGCCAATAATTCGTTCATGCTTTTCTTGTTGGTTGTAACCTCACAAAGATAGTCTTTAATTTGATACCACATCCGTTTTTTCCGGACAAATCATTTTGGAAATTGATAAATAAAATAGTTTCGTAATTGTAAGCCGTTGTCTGTCTGTCCGTTGTCGCCCGGCATAATGATTGTAATTGAAAAGGTTGCGTATTTAACCAACTGCTCTCCGGACTGGCGTGCAGGCGTTTTTCTTCTTTCTTTTGGAGGGATTGACATTCTGACAAAATGCTGTTTCCGCCTGATGAGAATGCGCTGTTTGCGGCCGGATGTGGGGGAGGCAGGGAAAAACGCAGGAAGATGAATCGCAATGCGGTCCGGTTGTCTGACGGTTGTGCCTTTTTCCGGAAAATGTTTTTCTGTGCTGCGTTTTTCATTGCTTTTTGTCGTCGTTTCCGGGAGAGGAGTTTCTTTTCGTCTTTTTGCCTTTGTGCTTTTCTTCGTCCGTTTCGGAGAGAAGAAGGCGGCTTGAGGACGGCTGAAAGGGCTTTCCGCCGCCTTTTGTTTTATGTGACGGGACATTTTACTGCAAATGTCGGCTCGTTTTTGTGAAAAGACCGCGGTGTTTTGCTTTGAATGTCGGGACATTTTGGACTTGTAATCGGCAGTTTTTCTTCTTCGGAGAGCTTTCTGGAGGGGATGATGCCTTGCTTTTGCAGTGAAAACGATTCTGGTTTGTTGTTTTCAACGGATTGTCCGGTTATGAAAAAGCCGCTTCCGGTGTCATTATGTTCGGAAAGAAACGTGTATGGCAGAGAAATGTTTTTTGTCGGTTACGGTGGTTCTATATGTGGAAACGTATTGTTTTTTAGGAGAATTTTTCGTATATTTGGACAGATGAAAGGATGTTTAAATTAGGCATAAAATGAAGTGGAAGATTTTAGGATTGTCCCTCTTGTTCTGTTGCGCCAGCGCAAATGCGCAGCCTGCCGTAGGGCGGGGCGATTCACTCTTTACGCTTGATGAAATAGCGGAATGGATTTCCGGTCACGTGAGGTTTCCCGAAGGGGCTTCGCGTTACGGCGTGGCCGGAGTGGAGCGGTTCGTGGTCAGTTCGGCTTGGGACGGAAGGGTTTTCATCACGAGCGGCGTGAACACGCTCAGCCCTGCCTTTGAGCGTGAAATAAAGGGCGTAGTGTCCCGCGCCCCGCGTTGCAGGTTTGGTGGCTGCGGCATGGATGACATCTATAAGCTTGTGGAGGTTGACTTTCCCTCGCTGATGCCCGACACGTTGCGTGAGGATGTTCTGTGCGTGGGCCGTCACCTTCCTCCCCGTTTTCCGTTGAAGGGAGAGAAGAGTGGCTATCTTGACGGGAGGGAAGCGTTCGTGAAGTGGCTCTCCTCCAGGTTCCGTTTCCCCCGTCACTCCGATTTCTCCGGCTATTGCGATACGTTGTCACTGTGCTATACGGTTTCGGAAGAAGGGTGTATGGAGGATGTCCGTGTGGAGGGATGCGGCAATGCGTCTGTCAGGTCGGAGCTTGAGAGGCTTCTGAAGCGTTCTCCCCTTTGGGAGCCGGCTCTGACGGAGAGCCGCCGTCCGGTACCGGTATCCGTAGAGGAGAGGGTTGTCATCCGTCCGCATGACGGTGGGCGCAATGCGCAGTTTGCCGTGTGCGTGGACGAAGTTTGCAGGAATTCCTCGTCTGCCCCTTCGGACCTTGACATGATTGTGCTTAATCCGGAGGTCCGGAGTGAGTATGGCAGTGATAAAAGCTTCTTGCGTACATTGCGTGATAGTTTGAAAGTGGACAAACGTGTCCGTTATGCAGGATTTTTTGTTGTGGAGCGTGACGGGAGTGTGAGCAACCTGCATATAGAAACGGCGGACAGCCTGATGGGCAATGCTCTTGCTGCTCTGATAGTGAGGAGCGAATGGCTTCCTGCTCTGCAGGGCGGCGAGAAGGTGCGTTCGATATATACGTTTAGCGGTGTGCAGTCACCGCCGGCACGTTATGTGTATAAAGCTCCGCCATATAGAATCGGCTTGTCTGACAAATTGAATTATTCGCACTGGAGGTCTTTTGTCAGAGGACATAGCTCATATTCTTTAGTAAAAGCTTATCCTGAGCTGGGCTTGTATCCAGAGGATACAGCTCCTCAAATTAAATATTATGACGGTGTGGGCGACATGGAATTGCTGATGACAAGGGGGCTTCCTTTGCTTCCTATAAAGAAAAAGGTAAGAAAATGAACGCAGGTTAATGAGGCGTTTGTTGTGTTTGTATTCGGCAAGTGTTTGTGGCTGCATGTGTCGGCAATTGTCCGCCTTTCGTCTGCAGGCATGCGCCAAAGATATTCAGGGGCGTTCCTGCAGGCGAGGGGCGGACTTGTTGCAAGTTTGTATGTTATCTCGGATTTTGGGTCACGTTCGGATTCGAGTCGATTTCCGTTTGGGGAATAGGCAGGGCGATGCGCAGGTCGGTCGGTTCGATAACTTCGGCATTGGCTGTTTCCAGCGTTCCCAGATGCCATCCTCCCTTGCGGGTGATCGTTTTCTTGTTCCGAAGGAAGTCAAAGAATATCTGCCCTTCGCCCACAAGCTCTTTTCTGCGTTCTTTCAGCACACGGTCAACCGTAAGGTCGGCATCCGAAGCTACCTGCATCGAGGCGTTAGGCGTGCGCTGGCTGATGAGCGTGTTCAGATACCCCCGTGACTCCGACAAAGCTGCGCCTCCCAGATGAGCGCCGGCTTCGGCGGCGTTCAGGTAAACTTCAGAAAGGCGTATGATGCAGATGTTGTTGTCTTTCGGGTCGCCGGTCTTTCCGGGGAACTTGCCGAGAAACACCCTGCGGTTGCGGGCGGCTCCGGGCAATGCGGCATTGTTTTCGATCCTTGAATACTGCGTGACACTGTGGCGCACATCGTCCGGATCTTCTTCCAGAAGCGTAAGATAGTCTTCCGTCAGAATCAGGTTGTTCCAGTCGGTGGAGTTTTCGTTGGCATATACCATCGGAGCACCTTCTCCTCCTGTTCCTCCGCCCCATTCCGACGGTTCTGTGGTGCTGATATACAGTTCAAAGAGCGACTCCGACTGAAAGTCTTGTCCCCAGACACCGGGATATTCGCTGATTGTGTATAATGAATAAAGTGCGCCTGCATTCTGTATCACATCGGTTGCCGCTTCATAAGCTTTCTGGTATTCGCCCATGTCGAGGTAGACACGCGAGAGCAGTGCCTGCGCCGCCCAATAGTTGACATAACCGTCACGGCGCTCCCTGCTCAGGCCGGACAAGGCATCAGTCATGTCTGCAACTACTTGCGCATAGCATTCGGCCACTATATTGCGGGCCGGAAGATAGTCAGGTGTAACGGCTTTGGTGACTATTGGAACGCCCGGTGATGCACCGTTGTCGTATGTATAAGGCATTCCGAAAAAGCGTGTCAGGTTGAAAAGAGCCAGTCCGCGGAGCACGAGTGCTTCGGACTTGATTGCGGCAAGCTGTTCTGCATCGCCGTCGGTGATGCTTCCTTCATCGATGTGCTGGATGATGTTGTTTGCCTGACGGATTACAATGTAAGGCCGCTGCCACGGCAAGACAATGTTGAGATTGTCTGTTGCGATGGCGTTGTATTCATAATAGGGCGACACACGTTGGCCGGAGTCTTTGCCTTCGCGCGCCTGCACATCCATGGCACGGCAGTCGCCGTAGTACCAGTAGTTGTCACCGTAATAGCTGTGTTGAGATGTTTCACGGTACACGCCATTTAAGGCTGTCTGCAAATCGTTTACCGTAGAAAGAGCCTGCTCTGTAGTGACAGAAGTCGACGGGTTCAGGTCGAGCCAGCTTTCGGAGCAGGAGGCGGCTGTCAATGAAGCCGCCAGCAGCAAATATTTGGAATATCGTTTCATATAATCGTTTTTTAATGTTTTCAGGTTGCTTATGTGTTTATAATGTCAGTTGCACGCCGAAACTGAATGTGCGCATGGGCGGAGTTTCGCAGAGCACTTCTCCGTTTACCGGAGTTTCGGGGTCATACTGTTTCCATTTTGCCCATGTCAGCAGGTTGCTGCCCGAAAAATAGATGCGTGCATTGTCGATGAACGCCTTGTTCACCCATTGCTTGGGCAAGGTATAGCCCAAAGTGAGGCTTTTCAGGCGCAGGTGGTTCGTGCTGTGGATGTAGCGGGAAGAGTTGTTGGGTCCCGGTGCTTCACCGAACACGAAGCGGGGAACGTCGGTCTGGTCTCCCGGCTTCTGCCAGCGGTCGAGCGCATAGACCGGAAGGTTGCGTCCTTTTGACCCTGCCCCGTCGCCATAAATGCTGTTCGTCCCGTTTTCGATGTAAGTGCCGGCCCTGTCGAAAGAATATCCTCCGAGCGAATAGGTCAGGGTGAAGCTCAGGTCGAAGCCTTTGTAGTCGAACATGTTTGTCAGTCCTCCCGAGATTTTCGGTTCAACCGACTTGTAGGGAACCGACTGTGCCTGATCCGGATTGGTTGTCAGTCCGCGGTTATAGGATCCGTCTTCGTTTTGCGTGTTCAGATAGTATTGGGCTTTTCCCGTTTGCGGGTCTGCCCCTGCAAACTCCTTCACGTAAAAGGTATAGTAGGGAAGGCCCACTTTATGGATAAACCAGTTGCCTTCGATCGACTGGTCGAGCTGTCCGTTGAGCGATACGACTTTGTTTCTGTTGTGGCTCAGGTTCAAGACGGTGGTCCAGTTGAAATCGCTGGTCGAGAAGTTCATTGTGCGCAGTTCAAGTTCCCATCCTTTGTTGTTCAGCTGCCCCACGTTGGCAAGATAATTGGTGAATCCTGTCGTGTTGCTGATAGGCATGTTATACAGCAAGTCTTTCGTGTCCCGGTTGTAATATTCCAGACTTACGAAGATGCGGTTGATGAACGCCACGTCAAGTCCGATGTTCAGATTGTAGTTTTTTTCCCATTTCAGTCCGGGGTTAGGCTGTGACGACTCATACGACCCCGCATTTCCCATATAGTTCTGTCCGTAAGAATACAGTCCCATGTATCCGTAAAGGCTGTTGGGCTGGTTGCCGTTTACGCCGTATGAGGCTCTGATCTTCAAATCGGTGAGCACATTCTGCAAAGGCTTCATGAAAGCTTCGTTGCTGATGTACCACATGCCCGATACAGACCAGAAGTTCCCCCACCGGTTTCCCGGGGCAAGGCGCGAACTTCCGTCCCTGCGGAAGCTTCCGGCCACGAAATAACGTCCGTCGTAGTCGTAGTTCAGGCGGGAGAGATACGAAATCATCCTGTAGTCCTGCGTAGAAGAGTTGAAAGCGTTGATGACGGCGGCATTGTCGGGTTCGGTAAGAATATCCGAAGGCAGTCTGTATGCTTCTCCCACCGCATGGTCGTTGTCGTAGCGTTCCAGTTCGTAGGCTGCAAGCACATCCAGGTGATGTTTGCCGGCAAACGTGTGGATGTAATTCAGAGAAGTGGACGAATTTATTTTTCCATATTCGATAAAGCCCTTGGCCGTGCGCGCGTCGCTTCCGCTCTTGGGTCCTGCTGAGCTTAACGGATTGTAGTATCGGGAATCTTTCTGGATATTATAGTCATAGCTGAGCGTTTCTTTCAGCTTCAGTCCTTTGACAAGTTCGATGGATGCATATCCTGTCGAGAACATCCTGGTCATGCGCGTCCGGTTATAGTCAGTCAGGATATCTCTCAGCGGATTGAGTGTCGATCCTTCGTATGCGCCTGTATAGTTGCCGTTTTCATCGCGGACGGTCATCGACGGATTCATGCTGACCGCTACGTCAAAGAAGGGGTTGATGGCCGAGGTACGCTCTTCATTCAGTTCCTGGTTCAGTTGAGAGAACATGATGTTGGCTCCCACTTCGGCGATGCTTCCTATTTTGCGTGTAAGATTCAGGCGTGCGGAGTAACGCTCCAGGCCCGAATTTTTTGCCAGACCTTCCTGCTTGTTGTATCCGAGCGAAAAGTAGTAGGTGGTTCTTTGTCCGCCTCCCGAAACAGAAGCCTCGTAGTCTTGCTGGGTAGCGGTGCGGAGCAGTTCTTTGCGCCAGTCGGTATACCCCAGGGCAGGAACAGAGGCGTAGCTGTCAATCTGCTGGTCGGCATAAGCGGTTGGGGACTCCATCCCCTGGTCGGATGCGTAATTCACCAGGCCCTCATAGAGCAGTTCGCGGCGTTGTTCGCCGTTCAGTGTGGGGCGGAAGTTCACAGCGGCATTGGAGAACCCTCCTGAAATGTTCAGATTGACTTTCGTTTTTCCGGACTTTCCTTTCTTGGTTGTGATGAGAATCACTCCGTTGGCAGCCCGTGAACCATACAGTGAGGCCGCTGCTGCATCCTTGATGACCGTGATGTTTTCAATGTCCGAAGGGTTCAGCGAACTCATGATGTTGGTCTTGGAGTTGTTCATGTACGAAGCGTCGTAGCCTCCCGTACTCAGGCTTCCGGATGTGACAGGAACGCCGTCGATAACGAACAGAGGCTCTTGCGAGGCGTTGAACGATCCCATGCCCCGGATGCGGATGCTTTGGGTTGCTCCCGGCTGTCCGGAGCTGCTTGTAATGCTTACGCCGCTGGTCATGCCTTGCAGCTTCTGTTCTACGCTCATCACGGGAATGTCTTTCATCATATCCGCCCGTACCGTACTTGCCGAGCCGGTGAACGATGATCTCGTGAAGTTGCCATAACCGGTCACCACCACTTCTTGCAGGAGATGTTCGTCGGGCTGCAGGGCAATGTTCAGTTTGTTGCTCCGCATGATGCGCACTTCCTGCGTTTTCATTCCAAGATAAGATACAACCAGCACTTTGGCGTTTTCCGGTATCGTGAATGTATAGCGGCCGTTGATGTCGGTCGCGGCGCCCACAGAAGGGTTGTCCTTGAGCACAACAGTTGCGCCGATAAGCGGTTCTCCGTCTTCGGCAGATGTGACAATCCCTTGAATGGTGCGGTTTTGCGCAAATAGGACCTGACTTGTAAGTCCTATTGCAAAAAGCAATAAGATTTTTAACTTTTCCATGTTCCTTCCTTTGGTTTCTTTTTGTTGTGCAGGCAGAGAATGTGCCCGCGTGCCGGTAAAAGAACGTCATGGTTTATAAAATACTGCAAATCAGTAGATAGTGCAAGCGGAAGATTGTCGGAACGGAAAGGGAAAACTGTGGAAATCTGTAGAATAATTCTGCAATGTGAAACGGAGGGAGCCAAACATTACGCGTTGGAGCGTATTATTAACAGAATGCACCATCGGTCGGGTGGCTTAATCTGTTGGAAAAGTTTTTTGAAGATGTCATTATTTGCGCTAACTTTGTGGGGGTCAATCTGACATGATCTTGAATAACTAACTTATATCCGATAGTAGAAGATGAACAGAATTCTTTCAAAAGAACATTTTTCAGAAAAGGTCTTCAAGCTTGTGGTTGAAGCTCCTTTAATAGCGAAGTCGCGCAAAGCGGGACATTTTGTGATTGTACGTGTGGGGGAAAAGGGCGAACGTATGCCATTGACAATTGCAGAAGCTGACCCTGTGAAAGGAACCATTACGCTGGTGGTGCAGGAGGTCGGCCTGTCGTCTACCCGTTTGTGCGAACTGAACGAAGGCGATTATATCACTGATGTGGTGGGGCCGTTGGGAAAGGCTACGCATATCGAGAATTTCGGAACAGTGGTTTGTGCCGGGGGCGGCGTGGGAGTGGCTCCGATGCTTCCGATTGTGCAGGCACTGAAGGCTGCCGGAAACCGTGTGATTACCGTGCTTGCCGGACGGACAAAAGAACTGATCATTTTAGAAAAGGAAATGCGTGAAAGCTCTGACGAGGTGGTTATCATGACCGATGACGGCTCTTACGGAAACAAGGGACTGGTTACCGAAGGAGTTGAGGCAGTTATCAAGCGCGAGAAGGTGGACAAATGTTTTGCCATAGGTCCGGCTGTCATGATGAAGTTCGTGTGTCTGCTTACCAAGAAATACAATATTCCGACTGATGTTTCTCTGAATACCATCATGGTGGATGGGACAGGCATGTGTGGCGCGTGCCGCATTACGGTTGGGGGAAAGACCCGTTTCGTCTGTGTGGACGGTCCGGAATTTGACGGCCATCAGGTAGATTTCGATGAAATGCTGAAACGTATGGGTGCTTTTAGGGATGTGGAGCGTGAAGAAATTCACAAGCTGGACGAACATCCGCAGGCTTGCAAAGCCGAAGACAGTCTGACCGACCGGAATGCTCCGTGGCGTGAAGTGCTCCGCAAGCAGATGAAACCGAAGGAACGCACTGCCATTCCGCGGGTGAAGATGAATGAGCTTGACCCGGAATACCGTTCGCATAGCCGCAAGGAAGAGGTAAATCTGGGGCTGAATGAGGAACAGGCGCTGACCGAAGCGAAACGGTGCCTGGACTGTCCGAATCCTTCGTGTATGGAAGGCTGCCCTGTCGGCATCAATATTCCGGCCTTTATCAAAAATATCGAGCGGGGTGAGTTTCTCAGCGCTGCCAAGGTGTTGAAGCAGACGAGCGCGCTGCCTGCCGTGTGCGGCCGTGTGTGTCCGCAGGAAAAGCAGTGCGAATCGAAATGCATCCATCTGAAGATGGGGCACGAAGCTGTTGCCATCGGTTATCTGGAACGTTTCGCTGCCGATTACGAGCGTGAAAGCGGACAGATTTCGGTGCCGGAGATTGCCGGTAAAAACGGCATTAAGATCGCTGTAGTGGGTTCGGGACCTGCCGGACTTTCGTTTGCCGGGGATATGGCGAAGAAGGGTTACGACGTAACGGTGTTCGAGGCTTTGCATGAAATCGGCGGCGTGCTGAAGTACGGCATTCCTGAGTTCCGCCTCCCGAACAAGATCGTTGACGTGGAAATCGAGAACCTCTCGAAGATGGGTGTTACATTTGTGAAGGACTGCATCATCGGAAAAACAGTCAGTGTGGCCGATCTGGAGGCTGAAGGCTATAAGGGTATATTTGTAGCGTCGGGAGCCGGCCTGCCTAACTTCATGAATATTCCGGGAGAAAATTCCATCAATATCATGTCGTCCAACGAATATCTGACGCGTGTCAACCTGATGGATGCTGCAAGTGAGGACTCGGACACGCCGGTTCCGTTCGGGAAACGTGTTGCCGTTATCGGAGGCGGAAATACTGCAATGGATTCGGTGCGTACTGCCAAACGTCTGGGAGCCGAACGCGCCATGATCATTTACCGCCGTTCGGAAGCAGAAATGCCCGCCCGCATTGAAGAAGTGAAACATGCAAAGGAGGAGGGCGTGGAGTTTCTTACCCTGCACAATCCGATTGAATACATCGCTGATGAGCAGGGGCGCGTGAAGCAGGTGGTGCTCCAGAAGATGGAGTTGGGCGAACCTGACGCTTCGGGACGCCGGAGTCCGGTTCCTGTTCCCGGGGCAGTGGAAACCATAGACATTGATATGGCCATTGTGAGTGTAGGAGTTTCTCCGAATCCGATTGTGCCGAACTCAATCGAAGGCCTTGAGCTGGGACGCAAGGGAACAATCGCTGTAAACGAAAACATGCGCTCGTCTATCCCGACCATTTACGCCGGAGGCGATATCGTTCGTGGCGGTGCTACGGTGATTCTGGCAATGGGTGACGGACGTCATGCCGCCGCCGCAATGGACAAGCAGCTGCGCGGATAAGATGCGGCAGGCATGATATAAATGAAGAAAGTGTGCCATGATTAAATGAACCGGACGGAAAGACCGCAGTGTGCGGAAAAGGAAAGACACTGTCCAAAATTTTGTGTAAATGGAAACAGGATTCCGTTATAAGTTTCTTCTTATATCTGGATTCTGTTTTCAAATATAAGCATAAACTGGTTCATAATCAGTCCCTAGTTTGAAATAGGCATCGTCCATTTCTTTTCGATCTCCATAAGCGAAAGATACACGGTCTTTTTGACGGCATCATCCGAGGGGAATGAAAGCTTTGATTTGGTGTACTTTTATGGGGCGTATAACGAAGCGGTTTTTCAATGGTGATGGGCAAAATGGCGAAAATTGTTTGTTTATAGGCAGTTGCGGACGGAGGTCTGAAAGGTGCAAATAATTCGAAGCGGTTTTTCTGCTTTACATAGGCTTACATCGGCTTTACATTTCATGGCTCCATTTTTGGTGATTTGCTTGTCCGTAATGAGTTTATCGGTTTTAATATAACCCATTCTTGAACGGTGGACAACACAAATGTACACTGGATAAAATCCGTCAGCTCTCTTTTTTTTCTTACGACTACTTTAAGTGTTGCCATATCAGATTGATTTATAAGTTATTAATGGTGTATGCGGCTCTAGTTGATTATACCGTTGCAAACTTGACATTATAATGCTTCATGGAAATCCCCAGCAATTCACCGGCCTGGTCATTGCAGAACTTCAGGACGGTT